>JAYTXT010000068.1:0-4170 GCA_043742765.1 Gammaproteobacteria bacterium
CAATCCGCGATGCGCCTCACGCGCCCGTGGCGGGGCGCTCCGTATCATCACTCTGGTCGTAGCTAAAGCCAGGGTTATGTCAAGGGAAAGCAACGCTTCACTGCCGGTGCCGACGCTCCAGCCTGCTGCTGCGGCGCCGGTCGCGAGCGGCGTTTACCAGTCAGGTGCGGACCTGCATCCGCGCCTGCGGGCGCAGCTTGACGCTCTGGGCCTGGGCCGCTCGCCCAACCCTGCGGCGGCGATGAGCGCGCTGCTGCCGCTCATCAGTACCCAGTACGAACAGATCGACGAGGAGCGGCGCGGTGTGGTGCGCTCCATGCAGATGCTGGCCGAGGAGGCCCGTTGCTTTGCGCAGGGTCTGGCCAGCGCCGACGCCGGCCAGCTGCGCGCCATCCTCGATCACATCAAGGATGTGGTCATCACCGTCACCGGCGATGGCGCCATCTGCGTGTTCAACCCGACCGGCGAGCAGTTGTTTGGCTATTCGCAGGCCGAACTGATCGGCGTATCCATCCTGAAGTTGCTGCCCGACCTGGCGGTGCAAGGCTCGCTGGCGCGCGGCCTGCAGGCCTTTACGGTCGAGCTCAACGCACAGGGCCGCAACTCCGAGCCGCGCGCGACGCAGGCGCGCCGCAAGGGCGGCGCCCTGTTTCCTGTGGAAGTCGTGGCCAGCCCGGTGCGCATCGACCGGCGCGATGTCTTCGTGATCTGCCTGCGCGACATGAGCGAACGCCTTGCCGCCGAGCAGGCCTTGCGCGACAGCGAGAGCCGCTACCGCACCCTGGTGGAAACCGCGCCTGAAGTGATTGTCGTCATCGACACGCGTACCGGTGTCTGTACCGACGCCAACGAGAACGCGCTGCGGTTCTTTGGCGTGAGGCGGGAAAAGATCGCGACACTCGAACTGCGTGACCTGCTGCAGGCCGCGTCGGCAACGCCCGCCAGCGTGCCAGCCGTCGCCGGCGAGGACGAATTTCATGCGCCGCGCGTCTTCGAATGGATCCAGCGCCGCGATGCGCAGGCTGCGGTCGCGACCGAGGTACGGTTGATGCCGCTGACCGGTGCAGTCGGCCTGGTACGCGCCAGCATCACCGACATTACCGAGCGCAAACGCGCCCAGACCATCATGGCCGGCGAGCGCAACGTGTTCGAACGTATCGCCGCCGACGCGCCGCTCCACGAAGTGCTGGCCGCCACGGTTACGCTTGCCGAATCCATTTGCGCCGACTACGTCGTGTGCATCGGCCGGCTCGGACCCGACGGTCGCAGCTTTGTCGAAGTCATCGGCGCGCGCCTGCCGGAAGCGCTGCGCGTCGCCGACGAAAATACCGCGATCGACGTGCGCAACGGTTCGAGTGCGGCAGCGGTCTATCTCGGGCGCGCGGTGCTGGCGGGGAACGTGCGCAACGACCCCTATTGGCAGCGGCGGCGCGCACTCGCGATCAACGCCGGTTTCGCCGCCGCCTGGGCCGTGCCCATCAAGGCCGCAGGCGGCAAGGTGCTCGGTGCGCTGACGGTGTATCGCGCGGCCGCCGGCAAGCCCGCGGAGCGCGACCTCGAGCTGATTGCGCACGTCGCGCGCCTGGCGGCGGTCGCCATTGAACGCTGCCACGCGGCCGAGGCGCTGCGTACCAGCGAAGCGAAATTTCGTGGACTCTACGAAAGCGTGCTCGAGGGCGTCTACCAGTTCTCGCCGGGCGGCAAGGTGGTGGCGGTCAACCCTGCGTTTGTAAGACTGCTGGGCTTCACGAGCGCCGAGGAAATCTACGCGCTGCCGGGCGCCGCCGCCCTGTACTGGGATCCGGCGGCCCGCGCGCTCTTCGTCCAGGAGCTGGAACGCGCTGGCGAGGTGCACGCCGCCGAAACCCTGCTGCGGCGGCACGACGGCGCGCAGCTGGTGGTGCTCGAGAGCGCGCGCGTGGTGCGCGACGAGCTGCAGCAGGTGGTGGCCTACGAAGGGACGATCGCCGACATCACTGAGCGTAAACGGGTCGAGCAGGCGATCTTCGAGGAGAAGGAGCGCGCCCAGGTTACGCTGCAGTCGATCGGTGATGGCGTCATCACCACCAATCGCGAGGGGCGCATCGAGTATCTTAATCCGGTGGCCGAGCAGCTGTCGGGCTGGCGCGGCGTTGATGCGCGCGGCGCCACCATCATGGAGGTGCTGCGGCTGCGCGATGAACAGACTCACGAGGAGATCGAAAACCCGCTGCTGCGGTGCCTGCGCGAAGACAAGGTCGTGAATTTCGGCGAGCACAGCGTGCTGATCAACCGGCTGGGCCAGGAAATCGCCATTCAGGACTCGGCCGCGCCGATCCGCGACCGCAATGGCCGCACCGTCGGCGCTGTGGTGGTGTTCCGCGACGTCACCAAGGAGCGGCGCCTGAAGCGTGCGCTCTCGTTCCAGGCGAGCCACGATGCGCTGACCGGACTGATTAACCGACGTGAGTTCGACGGCCGCCTGCACAGTGCGCTGCAGAGCGCGCGCGACGGCGACGCCACGCACGCGCTCCTGTACGTCGACCTGGACCAGTTCAAGGTCGTGAACGACACCTGCGGCCATAGCGCCGGCGACCGGTTGCTGCGCGACGTCACGGCATTGCTGCAGCAGCAGGTGCGCCCGGCCGATCTGATTGCGCGCCTCGGCGGCGATGAATTCGGAATTCTCGTCCAGCACTGCTCGCTGGAGCAGGCCACGCGTATAGCCGACCAGATCCGCCAGGCGGTCCGCGACTACCGTTTCAGCTGGGAGCAGCACACCGCCAGCATCGGCGCCAGCATCGGCGTGGTGGCCATTACGCACGAGAGCGAGAGCGTCGCGAGCCTGCTGAGCGCGGCCGACATCGCCTGCTACGCCGCCAAAGACGCCGGTCGTAACCGCGTTCACGTCTATGATTCGAGCGCCGAGTCGGGGCGGCACCGTGAGATGTACTGGGTGAGCCGCGTCACCCGCGCCGTCGATGAAGGACGGCTCGAGCTCTACACGCAGCCGATCATCGCCACCCGCGCCGATTCGCCGCGGCTGCCGCCGTTCCACGAATTGCTGGTGCGGCTGCGCGATGACGACGGCGAGCTGGTGCTGCCGGGCGAGTTCATTCCGGCTGCCGAGCGCTACAACATCATCGGCGCCATCGATCGCTGGGTGCTCGAGAGCGCCGTCGTGCGCCTGCGGCAGTATTTCGCGGCCGGACTCGAGGTGCCGCTGTTGTCGATTAACCTGTCCGGGACCTCGATCTGCGAGCGCAACTTCCTCGATTTCGTGTTGACGCTGGTCGAGGATCGGGTCATCGGCGAGCACCTGTGTTTTGAGATTACCGAGACCGCCATGATCACCGGCATGACGCAGATCGTGTACTTCATGCAGGAAGTCAAGAAGCGCGGCTGCCGCTTTGCGCTCGACGACTTCGGTACCGGGCTGTCATCGTTCCAGTACCTGAAGAAACTGCCGATTGACTTCCTCAAGATCGACGGCCAGTTTGTCGGCGGCCTGAGCAACGATCCGGTTGATCGCAGCATGGTCGAGGCTATCGGTAAAGTGGCCGGAGCCCTGGGCATCGCCACCATCGCCGAGCGTGTCGAGAGTGCTGAAGCGCTCGAACGTCTGACACAACTGGGCATCGATTTCGCGCAGGGCTACCACCTGGCGCGTCCAGAACCGCTGGCCGCTTTCGAAGCCGCAGTGGCTGTCGCGCACGCGCGCGGCTAAGGTATGCTGGGCGCCATGCCGTGCCTGACTCCCGGCAGCTACCTGGTAAAATGGCGCGCGCCAAGCGACGCCCATCACCTGGTGAGTGGCTCGACCCGATTCACGCTGCAGCTCAAATAAGCTCCGTGTCGCCCGACCCGCCCATCGCGCGGCGCGGTTGCGCCGCTCGCTGGCGGCCGAATACACATTGCTGGTCACCGTACTCGCCGTGACGGCAGTACTGAAGATCTGCTATTCGCCCGATCAATGATCGGCGACAATCCACAACAAATCATGGACTGCAACGGCGCATTGACGGGCATCAGGATCCTCGATCTGTCGCGGGTGCTGGCGGGCCCCTGGGCGACGCAGACACTGGGCGATCTCGGTGCCGAAATCATCAAGATCGAGCGGCCCGGAAGCGGTGATGACACGCGCGAGTGGGGGCCGCCCGATTTCGCAGCCGCGGGCTACTCGGCGTACTA
>JAYTXT010000069.1:0-2171 GCA_043742765.1 Gammaproteobacteria bacterium
GAAGGCAGGACACAGCCTTGCCAACAGCATGGGCTTCACCGCGCTGGACGGGCTGCCGATGGCGACGCGGTGCGGGCATCTCGATCCCGGGATCCTGCTCGCCCTGCAAACGCGCGGTCTGGACGAAAAGGCGCTGGAAGACCTGCTCTACCGCCGTTCCGGACTGCTGGGACTGTCGGGCACGACGGGCGACATGCGTGCGTTGCTGGCACACGAGCATGAAGACGACAACGCGCGCTTCGCCCTTGAGTATTTCGCCTACCACGTGGTGCGTGAGATGGGCGCGATGGCCGCCGTGCTGGGAGGGCTGGACGCGCTGGTGTTCACCGGCGGCATCGGCGCGCGGAGCGCAGTGCTACGCACCCGCATCGTCGAGCGGCTCGCCTGGCTGGGTTGTGACCTCGACGCCGGCTTGAACGAGCGCGACGCGTGGCTGTGCTCAAGCGCCGGGAGCCAGATCGCCTGCGTGGTGGTCCCCGCCGACGAGGAGGCCGTGATTGCCGCCGATTGCGCGCGGATGATTAGCGCACCGTGAGCTGACAACGGGCACCTCGAAGTCTCCGCCAGCGCCGCGCGGCATGCGCCCGCGTCGCTATCGGGTGGCGTGACGAACGCTATCGAGTCTCGCCGTCCTCGCGCTCGATGGCCGACGTCCGCCGCGTATCCCGCATGCAGAGATAGACCACCAGCGAGGTCGCGAACAAGGCCGTCAGGTAGTAGTAGAAGCCGCGCTCGAAGCCGTTGGTCTTGAACAACAACGCCACCGGCTCGGCGGTCCCGCCGAAGATCGACACCGTCACCGCGTACGGCAAACCCACGCCCGTAGCCCGTATCGCCGCGGGAAACAGCTCCGCCTTCACCACCGCGTTGATGGACGTATAGCCCGCAATGATGAGCCACGCGGCAGCAAGCAGCAGGAAGGCGGTGTAGGGACTGCGGGTCGCGGCCAGGGCATCGAGCAAAGGCACGGTGAACAGCGTGCCGCCCACGCCAAACCAGATGAGCAACGGCTTGCGGCCAATGCGATCACTGAGCGCCCCATAGATTGGCTGGAGCATCAGCGCAAAAACCAGGGACGCCGCCGTCACCGCCGTCGATTCACCCGCCGTCAGCCCTACGGTGAGCTTCAGGAACTTCTGCATGTAGGTGGTGAAGGTATAGAACGCCGCCGTGCCGCCCATCGTCAGGCCCACCACCACCAGCACTTCGCGCGGATGGCGGGCCAGTGCGCGAAGCACGCTTGGGGCCGGCGCCCTGGCCCGTGCCGCCTCGAACTGCGCGGTTTCGGGGAGATCTCGCCGCATATAAAGCGTCACCAGCGCGAGCAGCGCACCGATGGCGAAAGGAATGCGCCAGCCCCAGGCGTGGAGTTGCACATCGGTGAGGAGGAACTTCTCCAGCACCAGCAGCACGAGGAGGGCGCAGAGCTGGCCGCCGATAAGCGTCACGTGCTGGAAGCTGGCATAGAAGCCGCGGTGGCGGCGATCGGCCACTTCACTCAGGTAGGTCGCACTGGCGCCGTATTCGCCGCCGAGGCTCAAGCCCTGCAACAGCCTCGCGGCAGCCAGCAGGATGGGCGCGGCGATACCGATGCTCGCGTAGTCCGGCAGCACCGCAATCACCAGCGAGCCCGCGCACATCAGCAATACCGAAAGCAGCAACGCTCGGCGCCGACCATGGCGATCGCCCAGGTGCCCGAACAACCAGCCGCCGAGCGGTCGCGCCAGGAAGCCAAACGCAAACAGCAGCGCCGCGTTCAGTTGCTGGACTACCGGATCTTTGCCGGGGAAGAACGCGGGCGCGAAGTACAGCGCAAACGCTGCGTAGACGTAGAAGTCGTACCACTCCACCAGGTTGCCGGCGGAGCCGACGAGGATGGCCTTGATCCGCGCGCCCTGGTCGGCGGGTGCCGTGGCGGCGGGGCCGGGCGCAGCCTCTGAAAGATTCGCGGGTTCGCTCACGTTGCCTCTGCTCGCCGTTGAACAGGCGCGAGTAGGTCAGTCGGTCGGTAGATGCAGGCCCCCCGCAAGGGGCAGCGGCAGTTCATCGCGCTGGCGCGCCGTCCGCTGTCCACGCGCCCTGTACCAGTCGCCCGTGCCCTGGTTGCGGCAAGTCGCCGCCTACCTGCCCGGATAATTTGCGCGGGGGTACCTGGTCGTCGGGTACTTGGC
>JAYTXT010000070.1:0-14592 GCA_043742765.1 Gammaproteobacteria bacterium
GTGGCACGCACCTCCACGACCGGCTGATTGCCGCCGGCGCCTGCATGGGCGAGGCCGCCGGCTGGGAGCGGCCCAACTGGTACGCCGCGCCCGGCTCCACGCCGCACTATGAATATTCCTACGGCCGGCAGAACTGGTTCGACGCCTGCGGCGCCGAATGCCGCGCGGTGCGCGATCACGTGGCGCTCTTCGATCAGACCTGCTTCGCGAAATTCCTGGTACAGGGAGCCGATGCCTGCGCGATCCTCAATCAACTGTCCACCGCCAATGTTGATGTGGCGCCCGGACGCATCGTCTACACGCAATGGCTCAATGAGCGTGGCGGCATCGAGGCGGACCTCACCATCACCCGGCTCGCCGAGCAGGAATTCATGGTCGTCACCTCGGCCATTTGCCAGACACGCGATCTCGCCTGGCTACGGCGCCACATCGCCGAGCGCCCCGGCACGCACTGCTCGGTGACCGACGTCACCGCTGGCGTCGCCATGCTGGGCGTCATGGGCCCGAAGAGCCGCGAGCTGCTGCAGCAGCTGTCGGGCGCCGATCTGTCCAATGCCGCGCACCCCTTTGGTCACTCGCGCGAAATCGAAATCGGCTACGCGCGGCTGCGCGCCAGCCGCATCACCTACGTCGGCGAGCTGGGCTGGGAGCTGTACATTCCCGCCGAGCACTGTCTCGATGTCTTCGAGCAACTCATGGCCGCCGGGGGCGCCTTTGGGCTGCGGCACGCGGGCTACCACGCGATGGGCGCCTGTCGCGTAGAGAAGGGTTATCGCCACTGGAGTCACGACATCGGTGACGAAGATACGCCGCTGGAAGGGGGCCTCGGGTTTACAGTCGCCTGGGACAAGCCCGGCGGCTTCCTCGGGCGTGAGGCACTCGAGGCGCAGCGCGCGCGTGGCACGCTGGCGAAGCGTCTGGTGCAGGTCATGCTGCACGACGCCTCGGCGCAGGCGCCGATGCTGTATCACGAAGAACCGATCATTCGTGACGGTGCCATCGTAGGGTCCATCAAGTCCGGCGCCTGGGGCCATCGGCTCGGGCGCTCGATCGGCATGGGCTACGTCAGCTGTGAGGCGGGCGTCACGAAAGAATGGCTCGAATCCGGGCGCTGGGAAATCGAAGTGGCTTGTCAGCCCTATCCGGCTGCGGTGCAGTTGCAGCCTTGGTACGATCCAAAAAATGATCGCATCAAGAGCTAGGACCAGATCAGGGATGATGTAAGTAATGAAGACTCACGCGCAAGTTATTGTTATTGGAGGAGGTTCAGTCGGCTGCAGCGCTCTTTATCACCTGACGCAGCTCGGGATCACCGATGCGGTGCTGCTCGAACGCGATGAGCTGACGGCCGGGTCGACCTGGCATGCCGCCGGCAACTGCCCGAATTTCTCGACCTCCTGGAACCTGATCAAGCTGCAGCGCCACAGCACCCGGCTGTATTCGGAACTGGCCGCGCGCGTCGGCTACGAGATCAACTACCACATCACCGGCAGCGTGCGTCTTGCGCACACCGCCGACCGGGTCGATGAATTCCGGCACGTGGTCTCTCAGGCCCGCGCCCAGGGCATCGAATTCGAGATGCTGACCCCGGCAGAGATCATTGCGCACCATCCTTTCCTGGAGACCCACGGCATCGTCGCCGGGCTCTACGATCCCTTCGACGGCGACATCGACCCGGCGCAGATGACGCAGGCGCTGGCCAAGGGTGCGCGCGATGCGGGCGCGCAGGTCCACCGCAACACGCGCGTCACCGCCATCACGCGCACGCCCTCGGGTGAATGGCGCGTGGAGACCAACCAGGGCGTGATTACCGCGCAGTCGGTGATCAATGCAGCCGGATACCGGGGCGGTGAAGTGGCGGCCATGGTCGGCGAGTACCTGCCGATGGTGACGCTCTCCCACCAGTACCTCGTGACCGAGGACATCCCCGAACTCGTGGCGCGCGGCGCGGCGCGGCTGCCGCTGGTGCGTGACCCGGACGTCAGCTATTACCTGCGCCAGGAACGGCACGGTCTGATACTCGGACCCTACGAGTGGCAGGCGAGGGCGCACTGGCTGCAGGGCATCCCGGACGAATTCGCCAACCAGCTGTTCGATGATGACACCGGGCGGCTCGAGAAATACATCGAAGCAGCCTGCGAGCGCGTGCCGATCCTCGCCACCGTGGGTGTCAAGACGGTGATCAACGGGCCGATTCCCTACGCGCCCGACGGCAATCCGCTGATCGGCCCGGCGCCCGGGCTCCCGGGCTTTTTCCACTGCTGCGCGTTCACCTTTGGCATCGCGCAGGCCGGTGGTGCGGGCAAGATGATCGCCGAGTGGGTGGCGCACGGGCAACCGGAGTGGGATATGTGGCCGCTCGATTCGCGTCGCTACCTGGAATTTGCGAACCACAAGTTCACGCTGGCCAAGGCCATCGAGACCTACCAGCACGAGTATGGCATCGGCTATCCGGCGGAGGAGCGGCCTGCCGGGCGTCCGGCCAAGAGTTCGCCGGTGTACCAGCGTCTCAAGGACAAAGGCGCGCGGTTTGGCGCGCGCGGCGGTTGGGAACGCGCCGTGTATTTTCCTACGGCGGCCGACGCGGTCGACGGTCGCGAAGTCTCGTTCCGCCGACCCGCGTGGCACGCCTCGATCGCCCGCGAATGCCAGGCGGTGCAGGAGCGGGTGGCGGTACTTGATCTGCCCGGTTTTACCAAGTTTGAAGTCACCGGCCCGGGCGCCGCCGCCTGGCTGGATCACATGATCGCCGGCACCGTGCCGCGCCCCGGGCGCACCGCGCTCAATTATTTCTGCGCACCGAGCGGCGGCATCGTCACCGAGATGACGCTCACCGGCTTCGCACCCGACCGCTACTGGCTCATCAGCGCGGCAGCGGGCGAGCGCCACGATGAGCACTGGTTGCGCGAACACTTGCCTCCTGCTGGCAGTGAGGTTCGAATTGAAAATCTCTCGGCGCGCTACGGCACGCTGATCGTGGTTGGACCGACATCGCGCGAACTGCTCACCGGCCTTACGGCGACCGACCTGTCGAACGCCGCGTTCCCCTGGCTGTCGACGCGCCCCATGGAAATCGCCTATACGAAGGCCATCGCGCTGCGCGTCAACTACATGGGTGAGCTCGGGTGGGAGCTGCACATTCCGGTCGAGCACCTGTTGTCGGTCTACGACCTGCTGTGGGAGGCTGGCGAAAAGCTCGGCATCGCCGATTTCGGCCTTTACGCGATGGACAGCCTGCGCCTGGAAAAATGCTATCGCTCCTGGAAAGCGGACCTGACTACTGAATACACGCCGTTCATGGCTTCGCTCGATCGTTTCGTGAAGCTCGACAAGCCGGGCGGGTTTATCGGCCGGGAGGCCTTGCGGCGCGAAGCGGCGGCTGGGCCGCGCGAGCGCTTTGTGCCGTTGATCGTCGATGCTGCGGATGCCGATGCCGCCGCGGTTTCGATCGTGTTCAAGGGCAAGGAAGCGGTGGGGCTGGTCACTTCGGGCGGGTACGGGTACCGCCTCAAGTGCAGCATTGCGCTGGCCTACGTCCGCACCGACCTCGCGGTGCCGGGTACCGAGCTCGAGATCGAGATCCTGGGTACGCGCCGCCGGGCCGTAGTCGGCCGCGAGCCGCTGTATGATCCGGAGAACGCGCGGCTACGGGCCTGAGCGATCACCGCTGAGGGGAGCGCTGCATGCGTCGCAGACAGTTCGTGCATGGCCTGGCCGGTCTCGCAGCTGCGGGGCTGGTCATGCCTGCGTTCGCGCGGCGCAAGCGTCCGCGGGTCGGCATCGTGGGCGGCGGCATCGTTGGCGCCTCGATCGCGCTCCGGCTCGCGCAGGGCGGGGCAGACGTGCTGCAGTTCGAGAAAACCGCCCCGGCCGCAGGCGCCACCCGCAATTCCTTCGGTTGGCTCAATGCCTTTGTCACCGATCCGCATTACCAGGCGCTGCGGCTGCGGAGCATCGCGGCCTACCATGAAATCGATGGACCACTCGACCTTGGGATCACATGGGGTGGCTACCTGAACTGGGCGCGAGACCAGGCGGACACGGAATTCGTGCGCGCCAACGCGAAACAGATGGCGGGCACTCCGTTCCCGGTCCGCGACCTGAGCGCTGCGGAATTTGCCGCGCTCACTC
The DNA here is from genome assembly GCA_043742765.1 of Gammaproteobacteria bacterium. Lineage (GTDB taxonomy): Bacteria > Pseudomonadota > Gammaproteobacteria > Steroidobacterales > Steroidobacteraceae > FEN-1191. Next base: position 4,132 of record JAYTXT010000070.1, read on the forward strand.
CCTCGCTCGAACCTGGATCGGTTACGGCGGCGATCTATTCTGGGCTAGATGGACATATCGATCCCGTGCGCGCCACCCTGAGTTTCCTGGAACACGCCAAGCGTATCGGCGCCCGCATGGTTTGTCCTTGCGAAGTGCAAAGCCTCGAGTTCCAGGGTGGGCACCTGCGCTCGGCCGTAACGAGCGCGGGCACGATAGCGCTCGACCGGCTGGTGGTGGCCGCTGGCGTGGACACCCCGAAGCTGCTGGCAATGGCTGGGTACAAGCTGCAGTTGCGGCACGCCCCGGGATTTTTGGCGCACAGCCGGCCGGCGCCAATGTTGACGCAGAGCATCTGCGACGCGCCCGGCGGCGTGGAATTCAAGCAGACGGCGGACGGTACACTGGTGGGCACCGACTCACCGGAGCCACCGGACCTGCCGGTGCACGTGCAGATTCGCGAGTACCCCGTTGACTTCCCCGACGAGGGGCTGCGCACCTGGCACGGCACGCGCGCACTCGACAAGATCAAGGCCTTTGCGCCCGCCGCGCGTGATGTGCCGCTCGATCACGTGACGCTCGGTTTCCGTCCCATGCCCACCGACGGGTTGCCGATAGTGGGTGCCGTGCCCGGCGCTCCTGACCTGTACGTCGTCGTCACCCACAGTGGCGTGACGCTCGCGCCGCTGCTGGGCCAATACGTGCGCGCGGAATTACTCGGTGGAAATGAAATCGCGGAGCTGGCGCCGTATCGGCCGGGGCGCTTCGCGCAGGGCTGAAGTCATCGGCACCGGTCCGTGAATCAATGCATCACGCGCGCACCGCGCTGCCGGTAGACGACGCCGCCCTTCATCACAAATTCGACCTGTTCGAATTGCGTGGGATCGGTGCGTGGATCCGCGCTCGTCGCGACCACATCGGCCAATCGACCAGCCTGGATAGTGCCGACGCTGTCGCTGGCACCGAGCAGGTCGGCCGCACTGCGGGTTGCCGCAGCGAGCGCCTCGTCGGGCGTCATGCCGTTGGCGATAAGCAGCCCGAATTCCATGGCATGGTTGCCCTCGCCAATGTCGGACCCATAGGCGATCTTCACTCCAGACCGTACCGCAAGTGCCAGATTTCGCTTCGACAGCAGGTCATTGGCGATCTCTTTTTCCGCCGTGCCCGGTGCGAGTAATTCAGGGTGGTTCCTGGCCACGTCGTAAAAGAGATCAAAGACGGTGAGGGTCGGCACCAGATAGGTTCCCTGAGTCTTCATCAGCGCAAAGGTCTGCGCCGTCGCAAAGGAGCCGTGCTCGACCGAATCGACACCGGCCCGGACCGCGTTTTCGATGGCCCCAGCGGGGTAAAGGTGGGCGGCCACCTTCATTCCGAGTGCATGCGCGGTCTGGACTGCCGCGCGCATTTCCTCATCCGTCATCAGCTGCTGGCGCGGATCATCGCCGCTCGAAGCGATGCCTCCGGAAGCAACGATCTTGATCACATCGGCGCCGCGACGCTTGTGTTCGCGTACTCTGAGGCGAGCTTCATCCGGCGTATTGACGATACCGTTGTCCCAGTTACGGTGAGCCAGGAGGCGGTCGAGTCCGGCACGCGGATCAGCGTGCCCGCCGGTCGGACCCAGGGCTTCCAGCGATACCCAGAGACGCGGACCCGGAACTTTACCGGCATTGATCGCGTTGCGTAACGCCACTGTATCGTCGCCACCGCCCACATCGCGGGCGCTGGTAAATCCCTGCTGCAGCATCGCGGCCGCGAACACCACGCCGTCAAACGCGCGGTCGAGATCGGAATGGGTCAGCCAGTCCTCGATCGCGTTGCTCCGGCTCGGGAGCTTCGCCGCAATATGCACGTGACAATCGATGAAGCCGGGCATGACCGTCGAGTGAGACAGGTCGATGATCTCGGCTCCGGCCGGAGCAAGGAAACCCGGCTCGATGGCAGTGATCCGGTCGTCTTGGATCATGATCGAGACATGCTCGCGTGCTGGCCCCGGAGTGCCGTCGATCAACTTGCCGGCGTGGATGACGGTATCGTGGGCCGATGCCACGCCTGCCGCTGTCAACCATGCGAGAGCAAACAGGCTCAGGATAAATTTCGAACTTGCCATGCTTAAGATCTCGCGTACCAGGACTTCACTCCCGCATGATCACGCACGGCGTTGTGCACCCCGGTGAGTCTGGGATAGTCGGCAAAGATCGTGACGGGAATGTGATCAACCTTGCCGCCGATGAACCAGCGCACGGCCATGTGCAGCTTGAGGTCGACGACGTGTATCTTTGCACCGCCGAAAAACGGCGCGCCACTGATGTTCTGCTCCGCTGCTCTGGCCCACGCAGGCAGAAAACCCGCCACGAGCGCTTCACGCCTGGCTTTCTTTTCGGCTTCCTCCATGCGAATGGTCGGCGAGACGGCAGCCCGCAGATCTTCCACGTGTTGCATCATGCCTTCATGGCACGCCGCCTCGAAGTCGTCAGCTGGGTGCAGACCGTAACGGCGGCCTATGAGTACCAGGATGGCATTGCTATGCGCCAGCGCGGGGCTCCCCGGCAGTTCGAGCACCGGCAGGGCGCCATAAGGCGTGTGTGCCTTCATGGCGGGCCATGCGGCGGGATTGATGCGCTCGTCCTCGAAGTCGATGCCCGCCAGATGCAGGGCGAGACGGCATTCCTCCCCGCGACTCACGGCAGCGTCGAAATAAATCAGTTTGGGTTTGTTCATAGTGCCTAAACATAACACGCCGGAGCGCGTGCAGAAGTATCCGACCGCCCGATATGGCATGATCAACCTTGCAGCGGGTCGGCGAGTGCGAACTCTTCTGGTCCTGGACTAACCCGGTGATCCTCGCTCGCTGATCCGCTGCGCCCCCGCATGAACGACCAGTCGTACCGATTTGAGGGCCTCGATAATTTCCGGGACTTCGGCGGCTACGCCGTCGCAGATGGCCGGCGGATCAAGCGGGGTCGATTGTTCAGATCGGCGCACCTGCACCGGGCGACGGACCCCGATCTCGCAAAGCTGCGAGAACTGAGGATCGAGGCGATTGTCGATCTGCGTTTGCCTGGCGAACGATTGGCGCAACCGACGCGGCACTCGCCAAGCCTGTCAAACCAGCTCATTGCCAGCGACAAAGGCCAGCCGCACGGGCGAAGTGGCTGGACGCAGTTTGTCCATCGCCCGGACGGGTTCACTGCCGCTGACATGCGCGAGTGGATGCGGCAGTGGTACCGCGCGGCCCCGTTCGAAGAACAACACCTCGAGCTGTTCAGTCGCTACCTTGCGTCCCTGCCGGAGACCACCGCTCCGGTGCTGATTCACTGCGCGGCGGGCAAGGATCGCACCGGGCTGCTCGCAGCCCTGACGCACCACCTGCTCGGTGTGGCGAGCGAGCACATCGAACACGACTACCTGCTTACCAACAATGAGGCGGTAGCGTCGCGGTTTCTGCCCATCCTGAGGCAGAGCATCGTCCAGGCGTCGGGGCGGGCGCCGGATCCGGAGGCACTGCGCGCGTCCATCTGGATTGAGGCCGAGTACCTGCACGCCTCGTTCAACGCCATAACAGAGCGGTTCGGCTCGATCGGCGCTTACCTGGACGAGGGGCTCGGTGTGGGCGCGAACCAGCAGGCCGCCATCCGCGAGTGCCTGCTGGAGTAGCGGGAATGGGCTGAGCTGGCCCGTTACGATCCCCGCCGCTTCATTGCCAGCGACTTAGCTGCTCTCGTGCAGGTGGCCGGCAAACGGCCGGCCCGTCGCCGTCGAGTGCACCAGCGCCTCGGCCACGTAATCGAGGTCAGTGCCCATGTGCGCCCGGTGCTCGCTGACGCTGGTCTCGACGTGCGGGTCGACGGCGCCCGCGCGCCGTGCCGCGGCGAGCGCGAGCTCACAGGAAAGCCGGCGCGCATAATCCACAGCGGGCTCGAGGGCCTGGAAATCGCGGCTGCCCGCGGGGTCATGAGGGTCATGCACGCGAAAGACGCTGAAGGTGGGTTGGTTCACCAACACGTCAACCGTCTGCGCAACGACGCCGGCGACGGCGCCGACGGCGTTGCACACCGCGGCGTGTTCAGGGATGGAGAGCGTCGCGCCGAGGCGCCGCGCGACTTCCGGGTAGTAACCTGCCACCGGCGCACCGATCGCGACCAGTGGCGCGGCAAGCCCGAAGTTTGCACGCACCAGGGACGCGAACGGCCGACCGGACACAATGTCCTCAATCAACCCGTCGCCGAGAATTCCCCAGGAGCCGTTGCGCGCCTCGATGACGGGGTCGTGGGCGAGGGCGGTGGCGAGCACGACGCGGGCGGACTCGCGGATCACGTGCTCAACGGTGCGTTCGCAAAACGCCTGCGGAGTCGCGGTTTCCCGGGCAGCGCGGGTATTACGCTCCTCGATGGCGAGCAGGCCGGCGCCCAGCTGCGCCGCCTCGAGGTTCCATCCGCGCTGCTGGCCGAGTACGTGCATGGCGTCGCTTGGTGTAAACGCGGCAATGGTCGCGAGACCTGCATCAGCGAGGCGACGCAGCGCCTCCAGGCCCGGAGCAGTTTGGACCAGTTTCGAGACCCGGCGCGGCTCGGGTGTAAGCGCTTCCCAGACGCGTCGCTCTGGACCGGCCAGATGGGCGGGCGCCTCGCGGCCGGGATTGCGGAACGCAAACTGCGTGGCATAGTCGGGCAGATGCTGCAGGGTGACCAGCAAGCGCAGCTCGGTCAGGACCGCCGGAGCCTGCAGCGCCAGCAGACTCAACGGCATCGCTTTGCGCGGCCCAACCAGCAAGCGCGCGTTGCGATCGAGGGACACCTGGCTGTCGCCGCCGAGGCCGACGGTGCGCACATCGACCGCTTCGACCATGGTGCGCCAGCCGCCGATCAGCGCACCCTCGGCATTGATCGCGGGACGGCCGCCGGTTACGACCGCGCAATCCGTGGTCGTGCCTCCCATGTCGGAGACCAGGAAATCGCCAAGCCCGGTGAGGAAACCGGCGCCGACGACGCTGGCCGCGGGGCCCGAGAGGATGGTCTCGACCGGGTACTCGAGCGCCACCTCCGCCTTGATCAGCGAGCCGTCGCCTTTGACGATCATCAGCGGCGCGTCCACCGACTCGGCCTCGAGCACCGCGGCGAGCGCCTCAATCAAGTGACGGATCTGCGGCGTCAGCCGGGCATTGAGCGCGGCGGTCAGGGCGCGGCGCGGCGCGTCGAGTTTCGAACTCAACTCGTGCGCGCAGGTCACCGGCTTGGGCGTGAGGGCGCGAATAAGCAAGCGGGTGCGCAGCTCATGCGCCGGGTTGCGCACCGAGAAACAGGCGGCGACGGCGAAACCCTCGACGCGGGCGGCGCACTCGCGGACGGCCGCGACCAGCGCCGCCTCGTCGAGTGGTTCGAGTTCCTCGCCGGTCGCATCGTGTCCGCCGCGCACCAATATGACGGGGCTGGCTCCGTCCCGCCTGAGCCCGGAGCGCTCGAGCATCGGCTCATCGAAGCCGATCAGCACGCTGGCCACCGGACTGAAGCGGTTCTCGACCACGGCGTTGGTGGCGAGCGTCGTCGATACCGACACCAGCTGGACATCCTGGCGGCTCGCCCCAGGCGGCAAGGCGCCGAGCACGGCGCGGATGGCGTTGCCGAGTCCCACGGCCAGATCCCAGTGGGTCGTCAGGGCCTTGGCGCTGGTCACGACGCGTCGCCCGTCCGCAAGCAGCACGGCGTCGGTGTAGGTACCGCCGGTGTCGAGCCCGAGCCAGAGGCTCTGTTCCGCTGGTTTTTCCGCCCTGGTATTCAATGCCCGCCTGCCGCCATGCAATTGCAAAGGCTATACTTTAAGAGAGATTCATGCTTTAGAGTGAAATTGTCGTAGCATGTCGCCATGAAAAACACGAACCGGTTCTATATAAACGGCGCCTGGGTGGAGCCGCTCAGCACGGCCACGCTCGAGGTCATCAATCCGGCCACCGAAAAGGCCTTTGCCACCATCGCCATGGGCAACGCGGCTGATGCGGCGCGCGCGATCAGCGCGGCGCGGGCCGCTTTTCCGGCCTTTTCGCAGACCAGCAAGACCTTCCGGCTCGGGCTCCTGAAGAAGATGCTGGAGCTGTACAACCAGCGGGCCGAGGACCTCGCCCAGGTCGTCTCTGACGAGATGGGGGCGCCCATCCAGTTTGCGCGTGATGCCCAGGTGTGGGCCGGGCGCGCGCATCTCGAAGCCGCCATTGCCGCCCTCGAGAAATTCGAGTTCGAGGAACAACGTGGCACGACCCGCATTATCCGCGAGGGAATCGGCGTGGTCGGCCTCATCACGCCGTGGAACTGGCCGTTGAACCAGATCGTCACCAAGGTGGCGCCGGCCATCGCAGCCGGTTGCACCATGGTACTTAAGCCCAGTGAAATTGCGCCGCTAAGCGGCATCATCTTCGCCGAAATCGTCCACGCCGCGGGCGTGCCACCGGGGGTCTTCAACCTGGTCAACGGCGACGGACCGACCGTGGGACAGACACTGGCCAGCCACCCGGACGTCGACATGGTGTCGTTCACGGGGTCCACGCGTGCCGGGGTCATGGTGGCCAAGACCGCCGCCGACACCGTCAAGCGCGTGACGCAGGAGTTGGGTGGCAAGTCGGCGAATATCATTCTCGCGGACGCCGATCTCAAGGCGGCCGTGACCCAGGGCGTGGCGGCGTGTTTCGGCAACAGCGGGCAGTCCTGCGACGCGCCAACACGGATGCTGGTGCCCCACGCGCAGCTCGACGCCGCGCTCAAGATTGCCAAAGAAGCTGCCGAGGGTCATACCGTCGGCGACCCGCGCGCCGAGGGTATCCGGCTGGGCCCCGTGGTCAGTGAAGCGCAGTTCAACAAGATCCAGAAGCTCATTGGCGCCGGCATTGCCGAAGGCGCGCCGCTGGTGACCGGGGGCCTTGGTCGACCACAAGGGCTGGTGCAGGGCTATTTCGCGCGGCCGACGGTGTTTGGCCCAGTGCGGCCTGACATGACCATCGCGAGGGAAGAAATCTTCGGGCCCGTACTGTCGATCATTCCCTACGATTCGGACGAGCAGGCCGTCGCGATCGCCAACGACACCGTGTACGGCCTTGCCGCGTACGTGGAGTCCGGCAATCCCGAGCACGCGCGCAAGGTGGCGCGGCAACTGCGCGCCGGACAGGTGCAGGTGAATTACCCGGAATGGGACACCATGGCGCCCTTTGGCGGTTACAAGCAATCCGGCAACGGGCGCGAGTACGCCGACTGGGGCATCAGCGATTTCCTCGAGGTCAAGGGCATCATCGGTTTCGGCGCATAGGCGTGCTCAGGATTTGGGGATGACTTCGTAGCCCTCGGCCTTTGGCTGGTCGTCCACCATTTCTGCCGGGAACCCCTTGCCCAGCACCTTGATCTGGCAGGCGTCCTCGAGACGCCGGATGATGTTCGGTGAATGCTCGCGCGGCCCGTAGCGGCGCTCGCCGTCCTTGAAGATGCCCAGCACCAGCGGCGAGAGTTCCAGCGGCACTTTCAGGTCGCGCGCCAACTGGTCGAACAGGCCGACGTCCTTGATCACCAGGTCCATTGTGAAGCCGATGTCGCGGCTGCCGTTTAGGATCACCTGCGACTCGGTCTCGTGCACGAAGGAATTGCCTGAGGAAATGCGGATCGCCTCGTAGGCGGTGTTCATGTCCATGCCCGCGACCTTGCACACCGACAGCGCCTCGGCCAGCGCCGCGAGGTGCACCGTGCACAGGTAATTGGTCACGACCTTGAGTTTGGAGGCAGACCCAATCGGGCCGGTGTGCAGGATCTGGCAGCCGAGGATCTTCAGCACCGGCAGTACCTTCTCGAAGGCCTCGCGGCTGCCACCGGCAAAGATCGCGATATTGCCCGAGGCGGCGCGATGGCAGCCTCCGGACACCGGGCAGTCCATCGCCATGCCGCCCTTGGCGGCGACCAGGGCGCCGATGCGCACGACTTCGGCCTGGTCCGTGGTGCTCATCTCGAGCCAGATCTTGCCGGGCGTGAGACCGGCCAGCACGCCCTCAGGGCTCTCCAGGACCGCGCGTGAGGCCGCCGGGGAGGGCAGGCAGGTGATGACGATGTCCACCTGCTCGGCCATCGCCTTGGGCGAGGGCGCCTGCTTGGCGCCCCGGGCGACGAACCCCGCGACCAGCTGTTCGCTCAGGTCGCGCACCGTCAGGTCGACGCCATGCCGCAGGAGGTTCCCCGCGAGCTTGCCGCCGACGTTGCCGAGACCGATGAATCCAATCCGGATGCTTTTCACGTGCTCACCTTGCAGGGGGTTAGCGGCACAGTCTACACAGCTCCGCAGGGCATTTTTCCTGCCGGTTTGATCGCCACCGCGCCCATCGCAAAAAGGCATATCGGCATGCCTTTCCAACTGAAATTGCGGGCCGCAACCCTCGAACACGCTTAGATCGAACAACTCCCGGTAATTCAGGCAATATCAGGCTGTCAGCAGCCATTAGGACATCGTATCCATGAACCAAGTGGAAACTAAGGCGGACACCGGGACCATGAGCGAGGCGCCTACACTGGCCGCACGGTGGTACGTGCTCATCGTGATGGTGCTGGTCTACACGATGAGCATCGCTGACCGCTACGCGATCTCCACCGTACAGGAGTCCATCCGGCTCGAGCTGAATCTGACCGATTCGGGTATCGCCAGCCTCACGGGTGTGTCGCTAGGCCTTTTCTACGTCACCTTTGGCTTTCCGATCGCCTGGCTGATTGATCGGAGCAATCGCCGCAACATCATCGCTGCGTCGGTGGCCGTCTGGTCGGCCATGACCGTCATGTGCGGGCTGGCGCGCAATTACACGCAACTGATCATCTCGCGCATCGGCGTGGGCGTGGGCGAGGCGGGCGGCACCCCAGGTGCCAATTCGATCCTCTCCGATTATTTTCCGGCGGAACGGCGACCGATGGCGCTGACGGTGTTCGGCCTGGGCGCGCCGATCGGCGCCTGGCTGGCCGCGGACTTTGCCGGCGCGATCGCCGATCACTACGGGTGGCGCACCGTGTTCCTGGCGCTTGGCGTCCCGGGTGCTGTGCTCGCCATCCTTATCTACTTCACGATCAAAGAGCCACAGCGCGGACGGTTCGATGCCAGGGCGACTGATGTCAATGCGGGCCTGGGCGAGAGCATGCGTTTCCTGTGGCAGCAACGCTCCGCCGTGCACGTGATGGTGGCCAGTGCCCTGACCGCACTGTGGGGCTGGGGTCTCATGTGGTGGACGCCGACCTTCCTGATGCGCAGCTACGGACTGACCACGGGCGAGGCTGGCGCCATCATCGGCCCGATCAACCTGTGGGCGGGCATCGGCGCCACGGTGCTGACCGGATGGTTGCTGGGGCGCCCATCCATGAGTGATCCGCGCCGTATCGTCTGGCTGCTGGGCGGAGTCATCGGGCTCGTGACCATTCCATCGATCATCATTTACTGGACCCATGACCTGGCAGTGGTCAAGGCCATGTTCTGGATCTTCATTCCAGCAATTTATTTCTACATCGGGCCCTGCTTCGGCCTGCTCAACAACCTGGCGCAGCCGCGCATGCGGGCCATGTTCTGCGCGGCCACCTTGTTCGTGGCAAATGTCGCCAATCTCATCATTGCCCCGAAACTCGTGGGGATCCTGAGCGACTGGTTCGCGCCGAACCACATCGCCAATGCGGGCTCGCTCCGCCTCGCGTTGCTGTGCCTGGCGCCGGTGGGCTTCTGGGCAGCGTTCCATTACTTCTACAGCGCCAAGAACCTGGCCGGCGACCAGGTGCGCGCAACCGGCGTCGCCATCCACACTCACTAGGAGCTGGACCCGCATATGACGCTCAAGGACATCAAGACCTTCGTAGTTGGCAACCCGCCGCCGCATTACGGCGGACGCTACTTCGTGTTCGTGAAGCTCATCACCAACCAGAAGGTCGAGGGGATTGGCGAGGCCTATTGCGTGCCGTTCCACCCCGACCTGGTAGCGAAGATGCTCGAGGACGTGTTCGACCGATACCTGCGCGGAGAAGACCCGCACAACATCGAGAAGATGTGGCGTCGCGTCTATTCCGCCGGCTTCACGCAGCACTCGGACCTGACGATGATGGGCGTGCTGAGCGCGCTCGAAATGGCCTGTTGGGACATCGTGGGCAAGGAAGCGAACCAGCCGATCTACAACCTGCTTGGCGGCCGCGTACACGAGCGGCTGCGTACCTACACCTACATATACGCGCGGCCCGGCGACAAGACCGATGTGTACCAGGATCCGGACCTGTCGGCGCAGCGCGCCGTCGAGTACTTAAAGCAGGGGTTTACAGCGATCAAGTTCGACCCCGCCGGTCCTTACTCCGCGTTCGACGGCCGCCAGCTCTCGCTCGAAGCGCTCGAGTTGTCCGAGCGCTTTGCGCGCCAGCTCCGTGCGGCCGTCGGCACCAAGGCCGATCTGCTGTTCGGCACCCATGGACAGATGACCGCCGCCGGCGCGATCCGGTTGGCACG
>JAYTXT010000071.1:0-9956 GCA_043742765.1 Gammaproteobacteria bacterium
CCGATGTCGATGAGGTCCATGGGCGCGTCAGTGTACACAGCGTGGCGCGGCGCGCACCCCTGTTATGATTACCGCCAGGATGATCACTGCAGCCCTGCAGCAATTGCCGCTCTGGCGCGAGGGCGCCATCGACGCCGCCTGGCGCGTGCGGCGGAGCCGGCGCGCGCGCCGGCTGGGCGTGCGCATTTTCCGCGACGGCAGCGTGGAAATCGTCGTGCCGGCGGGCGCCGGCGCGCGCCAGGTCGCCGGGTTTGTCGAGCGTCACCGCGGCTGGATCGAGCGCCACCGCCGCCGCGCGCCACCTCCGGACCTGTCGTTCCCTCCGGAGCGGATCGAACTGCGGGCCGTAGGCGAGTGCTGGCAGTGCCGCCCGGCGGCGACCAGCGCCGAGGCAGACGCGCTGCGCACCGCGCTGCTCGGGTGGCTGAGCGCGCGCGCCGAGGCGATTCTGGCGCCGCAGCTGCGGTCGCTGGCCGAATGCCTCGGAGTGCGCTACCAACGAGTGCAGATCCGTCGACAGCGCACGCGCTGGGGCAGCTGCTCAGCGCGCGGCACGATCAGCCTGAACTGCTGCCTGCTGTTTCACCGACCGGAAGTCGTGCGCTATCTGCTGGTGCATGAGCTTGCCCACCTCACGCACCTGAATCACTCGAGGCAATTCTGGGAGCTGGTGGAACGCTACGAGCCGCACTGGCGCGCGCTCGATCGCGAGTTGTCGCGAGGGTGGAGCCAGGTGCCCGGATGGGTGCTGCAGGCGCTGCGGGCCTGAGCAGTGGCAACGACAGGAGCACGAACATGAGCATCCCGCAACCACCCGGCGAACATGTCGGCAGCGTCGACCTGCAGGGCGAGAGCGTGCATTTGAACCTCGGTGATTCCATGTCCTACGGGCAATACCTGCAGCTCGATCTGCTGCTCGCCGCGCAGCGCCCGCTGACCACCGAGCACAATGAAATGTTGTTCATCGTCGTGCACCAGGTGTCCGAGCTGTGGATGCGTCTGCTGCGGCACGAGCTCGCCGCCGTCATCGCGTGTGTGCGCCGTGACGACCTGGATGCCTCATTCAAGATGTTCAGCCGCATCGACCACGTGCAGGGCCAGTTGCTGGCGGTGTGGGATGTGCTCTCGACGATGACGCCGTTCGATTATTCGGCGTTCCGCAACGCCCTGGGCCGCTCATCGGGCTTCCAATCGATGCAATACCGGCTGATCGAGTTCCTGCTGGGCAACAAGAACGCGGAGCTGATCAAGGTGCACCAGCGCGACGGGCAGGCCCACGCCGAACTCGAGCGCGCCCTGCGGGCGCCGAGCCTGTACGACGAAGTGCTGCGGCTGCTCTCGCGTCGCGGCCGGGACCTTGCGCCGGAGCTGCTGACGCGGGATTTCTCGCAGCCCTACGAGGCCAGCAAGCAGGTGACCGCCGCCTGGCTCAGTGTCTACCTCAACGCCGAGAAGGACTGGGACCTGTACGAGCTGGCCGAACACCTGATGGATGTCGACCACCGCTTCCAGACCTGGCGCTTCCAGCACATGAAGACCGTGGAACGCATCATCGGCTACAAGCCGGGCACCGGCGGTACGGCCGGCGTGTCGTATCTGGCGAAGGCGTTGCGTCTCAGGCTGTTCCCCGAGCTCTGGGAAGCGCGGAACTCGATGTAGCCGTGCGGCGGTGCCGCCACCAACGCCAGCCCAGCAGGGCGGCTGCCAGGCCGGCGTAGAGCAGCGGTTCGCGGATGTCCTTTTTCACCTGCCACCAGTAGTGCCATACGCCGAGTACCACGATCACGTAGATCAGCCGATGGAGCTGCTGCCAGCGGCGCTTGAGGCGGCGCATCCAGCCATTGGTCGAGGTGACCGCGAGCGCCAGCAGCATCAACAGCGCTGTGAAGCCGAGGGTGATGTAGGGCCGCTTGACCAGATCCTTGACGATGGCGGTCCAGCTGAAACCCTGGAACGGACCGATGTAGGTGAGAAAGTGCAGCAGTGCGTAGACGAAGGTGTACACGCCGAGCATCCGTCGGAGCCGCAGCAGGTTGGCATTGCCGCTCAGCACTCGAAGCGGCGAGACGGCCAGCGTGATCAACAGAAGGTTGAGCGTGGTGTGGCCGAAGATGCCGAGCACGCGCCGCACCGGGTCGGCCCCCAGGCTCGGCACCGGCCATTGCAGGATGCCGGCCACTGCCCACGCCAGCGGCACCAGGCAGGCGATGAACGCGGCAGGTTTGTAGATGAACCGGTAGCGCCGGTCGATTGATAGGGCCATCTGCTGGCAATGAGCTCAGAAATTGCGCCGCAGATCGAGGCCCTGGTACAGGCCCGCGACCTGATCCGCATAACCGTTGAACATCAGCGTGGGTTGCCGCGCGGCAAAGAAGCCGCCGCCAATGCGTCGCTCGGTCGTCTGGCTCCAGCGCGGATGATCGACGCCGGGATTCACGTTGGCATAGAAGCCGTATTCCCCCGGCGCCGAAACCGCCCAGGTATTGGCGGGCTGCCGTTCGGTAAAGCGGATCCTGACGATCGACTTGGCGCTCTTGAAGCCGTACTTCCACGGCAGGTGCACGCGCAGCGGCGCGCCGTTCTGGTTAGGCAGTTCACGCCCGTAGACGCCGGTGACCATAAAGGCCAGCGGATGCATCGCCTCATCGATGCGCAGTGCCTCGCGGTAAGGCCAGTCGAGGACGGCGCGGCGCTGGCCGGGCATCTGTTTCGGATCGAGCAAGGTCGTGAACTCGACGAACTTCGCGCGCGAGGTGGGCTTGAAGCGCTGCAGCAGGTCGGCCAGCGGGACGCCCACCCAGGGGATGACCATCGACCAGGCCTCGACACAACGATGCCGGTAGATGCGTTCCTCGAGCGGGTGGGGCTTGAGGATGTCCTCGATGGTAAAGGTTCCGGTGACACCCGCCTCGCCGGCGACGGTGACGCTCCACGGCCGCGTGCGCAGCGACCCCGCGTTGGCGGCCGGGTCGGCCTTGTCGATCCCGAATTCGTAGAAATTATTGTAGCCGGTGATCTCTTCGTAGCTGTTGGGTTTGTCGGCGCTGGCATAGCGCGCGTTGCGCGTGTACTTGAGCGCTGCGCCGCCGGGCGCCGCGATTGCGGCATCGCTCGCGCGCGGCAGCGCCGTCGCAGCGGCCAGCCCCAGTGCGCCCATCAGCACCTCACGGCGCATGTGAAAAAATCGCTCCGCGGTGATCTCGGAGGGACGAATGCCGGGTAGTTTCAAGCTGGACATGGTTGGCGCCTGTGGACAGCCTGTGGATCGCTGGCGGACACCCTTATATCGCCGCCCTGGGAAGAAAGGTTACAGGGGCGCGAGTCGACCAGCGCACCGCACGAACGGACGGCAGGTCGGCCACGTTCCGGGCTGGGCCATTGACGTAGCTGCCGGCGCTCACCAGCTGCAGGTGTTCGAGATCGGCGGTGCTGTTGCCGTAGGCGTGACTGAGAAGCGCCTGCCGCTCGGCCAGCAGCGCCATGACGCAGCGGGTTTTCTCGGCGCCGCGGCGATTGGCCGAGGCCAGCGTGCCCTCGAGCGTGTCGTCGGCACGCCAGCGCAGTTCGGTGCAGACGCATGCATCGAAGCCGAGCGCGGTGGCGATCAGTGGCACGTACAGATCCGGGCTCGCCGATAGCAACACCAGGTGCGCGCGCGCGCGCCGGTGCGCGTCAATGCAGGTCAGCGCCTCGGCGTACAAGCCCGTGGCGAGCAGGCGTTGCGTAAAGGTGCGGGCCCATTGCGCCAGCGGGGCGCGTGGCAGGCCGCCCAGCGTGAGGCGGATGAGCGCTCCCTTGAGCGCGCCGCGATCGCGATCGACAAGTACATAGCGCGCGAGCGGCGCCAGACACAGCGGCAACCGCCACCAGCGTCGCGGATGCCGCAGCAGGAACCCGCTGATGAACGGCCACAGCGTATCGTGGCGCGTGATCGTGCCGTCGAGGTCGAAGATCGCGAGCGTGCTTTCAGCCACCGGTACGCGCCCGTTTCAGGCTGCCTTGCCGGTCACCGCGAGCTGGCGCAGCACGTATTGCAGGATGCCGCCGTGCTGGAAGTACTCGCGCTCCTTTGGCGTGTCGATGCGTACGCGTACCTGGAAGCGCAACGGCGCGCCGGATGAGGGCGTAGCAACCACGGTCACCGTGCGGGCATTGCCCTGCTCGAGCCCCTGGATCTCAAAGATTTCCTTGCCGGTCAGGCCCAACGATTGCGCGCCCTGGCCGTCGCTGAACTGGAGCGGCAGCACGCCCATGCCGATGAGATTTGAGCGATGGATGCGCTCGAAACTCTCGGCGATCACGGCACGCACGCCCAGCAGCATTGTGCCCTTGGCGGCCCAGTCGCGCGACGAGCCGGTGCCGTATTCCTTGCCGGCGAGGATGATCAGCGGGGTCTGTTCCTCTTTGTAGCGCATCGCCGCGTCGAAGATGCTCAGCTGTTCGCCGCTCGGCACGTGCACGGTGATGCCGCCCTCGGTGCCGGGCAGCAGCAGGTTGTGCAGCCGGATGTTGGCGAAGGTGCCGCGCATCATCACTTCGTGGTTGCCGCGACGTGCGCCGTAGGAGTTGAAGTCCTGCGGCTGCACGCCCTGTGCCATCAGATATTTCGCCGCGGGGCTCACCTTGGCGATATTGCCGGCCGGCGAAATGTGATCGGTGGTCACCGAATCGCCGAGCAGCGCCAGCACGCGCGCGACACGGATCTCGCCGATGGCGTCCGGCTGCATTGTCATGCCGTCGAAATAGGGCGGGTTCTTCACGTAGGTGGACTTGCCTTCCCAGGCATAGAGCTTGCCCGGCGGCACCTTGATCGCCTGCCAGCGCTCGTCGCCGTCGAACACGCCGGCGTAGCTGCCGCGGAACATCGCCGAGGTGATGTTCTGGTGGACGCAGTCCGCGATCTCCTGGGGAGCGGGCCAGATGTCCTTGAGGTAAACCGCCTGGCCGCCGGTACCGGTGCCGAGCGGCTCGGTGTTCAGATCGACGTCGAGCGAACCGGCCAGCGCGTAGGCGACCACCAGCGGCGGGGAAGCCAGGAAGTTCATCTTCACCTGCGGGTGGATCCGTCCGTCGAAGTTGCGATTGCCCGAAAGCACCGCGCAGCCGATGAGATCGCCGGCCCTGACGCCTTCAGCAATCTCCGGCTTCAGCGGCCCGGAATTACCGATGCAGGTGGTGCAGCCGTAACCGACCAGGTCGAAGCCGATGCCCGCGAGTTCGCCAAGCAGCCCCGCGCTCTCGAGGTAATCGGTGACCACGCGCGAGCCAGGCGCCAAACTGGTCTTCACCCAGGGTCTGGCCGTGATGCCAAGCTTGCGCGCGTTGCGCGCCAGCAGACCCGCCGCGATCATCACGTAGGGGTTCGAGGTGTTCGTGCAGCTGGTGATGGCCGCGATCAGCACCGCGCCGTCGCTGAGCTCGAAGCTCTTGCCGCCGCTGGTGACGGGCGCCTTGCCCCTCGCGGACGGGTTTTTCTTGCTGCGCTCGGCCGCCATCTTCTGGTGATGCGCCTGATACGTGCTCTTGGCAACGCGCAGCGGCACACGGTCCTGCGGGCGGCTGGGACCCGCGAGGCTCGGCTCGACCGTGCCCAGATCGAGTTCGAGCACCGCCGTGTAGTCGGCGGTCCGGGCGCCGTTGACGCGCCACAGGCCGGTGGTCTTCGCGTAGGCCTCGACCAGCGCGATCTGCTCGGGCGGCCGGCCCGAAAGTCGCAGGTAGCGCATGGTTTCCTCGTCGATCGGAAAGATCGCGCAGGTGCTGCCAAACTCGGGCGACATGTTGCTGATGGTCGCCCGATCGGCAAGCGGGAGCTGCGCCAGGCCATCGCCAAAAAACTCGACGAACTTGTCGACGACCCCTTGCTGGCGCAGCATCTCGGTGACGGTCAGCACCAGATCAGTGGCCGTCGCGCCGGGCTTCAGGCTGCCGCTGATCCGGAAGCCGACCACCTGCGGTATCAGCATCGTGATCGCCTGGCCGAGCATGGCCGCTTCGGCTTCGATGCCGCCGACGCCCCAGCCGAGGATCCCGAGGCCGTTGATCATCGTGGTGTGCGAATCGGTGCCGACGACTGTGTCCGGATAAGCCTGGCGCGTGGCGCTCGTTTCGTTGTCGAAGACCACGCGGCCGAGAAACTCGAGGTTCACCTGGTGCACGATACCGGTATTCGGCGGCACCACCTTGAAATTGCGGAACGCGCTCTGGCCCCAGCGCAGGAACGAGTAGCGCTCACCGTTGCGTTCGAATTCGATGCGGTTGTTGTTGGCCAGCGACTGGGCCGTGCCGTATTCGTCCACCTGCACGGAGTGGTCGATGACCAGTTCCGCGGGCGCCAGTGGGTTCACCTTGTCGGCGTCGCCGCCGAGACGGGTGATCGCCTCGCGCATCGCCGCCAGGTCGACGACGCAGGGAACGCCGGTGAAATCCTGCATGATCACACGCGCGGGTGTGAAGGAGATTTCGTGCGCGGGCTGCGCTTGCGGATCCCAGTTGATGATCGCCTCGATGTCGGCGCGTGTGACGTTGACGCCGTCTTCAAAGCGCAGCAGGTTCTCGAGCAGGATCTTCAGCGCGTACGGGAGCCGCGCCATGCGCTCGCTGCCCAGGGCCGCCAGGTTGAAGATCTGGTAATTCTGTCCCGAAACCGTGAGAGTCGAGCGCGCCTTGAAGCTATCGGTCATATTTCCTCCGTCAGGGAACCGCGCAGCGCCACGCGCCGTCGCACCAAAACATTATAGGGTCTCTTCGATCACCCCGCCTCCCAGGCAGCGCTCAGCTGCGTAAATCGCGGCGGTCTGGCCGGGCGTCACGGCCCACTGCGGCGTGTCGAAGTCGATCGTCACCGTGCCATCGGCCTGCGGGGTGATGCGTGCGGCCTGGTCGCTTTGGCGGTAGCGGGTCTTGACGCCCGCCGCGAATGGCGCTCGCGGCGGTTCGGCCAGCCAGTTGACGATGCCGGTACGGAGCGCCGCGCTGGCCACCGCGGCACGGTCGCGTGCCGCGACCACGATCAACGCATTGCGCTCCGGGTCCTTGCGGGCGACGTACCACGGGTCGCCGGTCCCGCCGCGAACGCCACCGATCTCGAGTCCGCCGCGCTGGCCGAGCGTGTAGAAGGGCAGGCCACGATGAGTCCCGAGCTTCCGACCGTCGGCGGTTTCGATCGGCCCGGGTTTCTCGGTGAGGTACCCGGCCAGGAATTCGGTGAACGGACGCTCGCCAATGAAACAGATCCCGGTGCTATCGGGTTTGTTGAATACCGGGAGTCCGGCGCGCTGTGCCTGCGCACGCACTTCCTGCTTGGTGAGCGCGCCCACGGGAAACAGCACCCGCGCGAACTGCGTGCGCTCGACGCCGCACAGGAAGTAGGACTGATCCTTGGTGCCGTCTGCGCCGCGCAGCAACCCGGGGCCGGCTGCGCCCGCCGCAAGCTGTGCATAGTGACCGGTGGCAAACCTGGCCGCGCCCAGCCGCTGCGCATAGAGCAGGCAGACGCCAAACTTGATCTCGCGGTTGCACAGCACGTCCGGGTTGGGCGTACGGCCGCGCTGGTACTCGGCCAGGAACGGCGCAAACACCTGCTGCCGGTACTCGGATTCGAAACTGACACGGTGCAGGACGATGCCGAGCTCGCGCGCCGTGGCGCGGGCGTCCTGGTAGTCCTGCGCGTTGCTGCAGTAACGGTCTTCGTCGTCCCAGTTGCTCATGTACAGGCCGTGCACTTCATGGCCCGCCTCGACCAGGAGGAGCGCCGCCACTGCGGAGTCGACGCCACCGGACATGCCAACTACGATGCGCGTTCCGGTTGCTACGCCCATATTCATGGCGCTGGGTCGTTGATGGCGGTGAGCGGCAGGCGATGGCCGGCGAGATAATCATCGATACAGCGCAGCACCAACGGTGTGCGCAGCCGACGTTCGGGCGAGCACAGCTGGTCGCGGCTCAACCAGTGCGCGGCGACGATCGGGTTATCCAGCGCCCGTCCCGGGTCATGGCCGTACACGCGGCCGGTAAAGGCAAAGCGCAGTGAGCTGCTCGGGCGGGTGGCCGAACGCCAGGGGTAGACGCCCAGGAGCCACACGGGCTCGAAGTGCCAGGCGGTTTCCTCGAGGGTCTCGCGCGCCACGGCGATCAGCAGCGATTCACCGCTCTCGACGCGTCCGGCAGGCTGATTGAAAACCCGGTGGCCGCGGATCTGCTCCTCGACGATCAGAAAACGGCCGTCGGTTTCGACGATCGCGGCGACCGTAATGTCCGGCTTCCAGCTCATGGCGCCGAGTATACGGGCGGTCGGGGAGGCGCGCGGCGTGGCCGCTATTGCATACGCGCGGCGCGCCGATGGTGCTGGTCGTGGCTGGCCAGCCAGGCGGCGTCGAATTCCTGCAGGTACTGGCGCGCGACCGGCGGGCTGTTCACGGCGGCGATGCCGTCCCAGCGGTCCGAACGCATCCGGTAGACGATGCCGCGGTCATCAGAAATGCAATACGAGGAGGTCAGGTGATGGAACTGCGGCACCAGGATGCGCAACTCCAGGTAACTGGTGAGGCGCCGGGCCATCGACATGAAGCGGCTCCCCGAGCCGGTGTGGCGCGTGTGATCGCGCAGCAGCACCCGCACCTTGGCAAAGCTGTGGCTGAGCACGAAGCGCTTGATGACTTCGATCACCTTCGGGTCATCGTAGAGTTGCGGCTCGAGGTCGGGCGTGAAGATCGAGATCAGGCGCTGCCCGGTGGCGATCACCGCTGCGGTGGTCTGGCGGACGTCGCTGACGCTGGTCAATACCTGCAGTTCGTCGGCCGCTGGCATCGGCATCGCAAGGATAAGCGGCTGGACCGGACGTTCCGCGGCCGCCAGGCTTTCGAGCCATGCTTCGGTGGTTGAGCGCTGCTTGTCAGTCTTGGCCACGCCGTTTGCCTTAATTCACGCGGGATCGGCACAGGCATGGTATGGAGCGGGCGCGCCGCGGCGAGTCGATCGGGTCACGCTCCGCGGCGGCGGCACTGTGACGGATCCCGCAAATTGGCCCGGCGGGGCCGCCGGAGGCTACTCCGGCAGGTCGAGCGCGAGTTCGACGGCCAGGCCCAGGTAGTCGGCCGGACGGAGCGCAGCGAGGCGCGCGCGCTCGGCGGCCGGCAACGGCAGCCCCGCAACAAACTCTCGCAGGGCGGCGGCGTCGATGGCCGCGCCACGCGTGAATTTCTTGAGCAGTTCGTAGCCGTCGGGGACGCCGTGCGCACGCAGCACGGTCTGGATGGCTTCGCCGAGTACTTCCCAGGACTGGCCAAGATCGCGCGCGCAGCGTTCGGCGTCGGGGCTCAGCTTGCCGAGGCCGGTCTGCACCGCGCGCCAGGCGATCAGCGTATGCGCGTGGGCGACGCCGACATTGCGCAGCACGGTCGAATCGCTGAGATCGCGCTGCCAGCGCGACACCGGGAGTTTGTCGGCGAAGTGACGCCACAGCGCGTTGGCGATGCCCAGATTCCCTTCGGCGTTCTCGAAGTCGATGGGGTTGATCTTGTGCGGCATCGTCGAGGAGCCGACTTCGCCGGCGACAGCGCGCTGGCGCAGGTAGCCCAGCGAAATGTAGCCCCAGGTATCTCTACAGAGGTCTATCAGCACCACGTTGATGCCAGCGCAGGCATCCGCATATTCACCGATCCAGTCGTGCGGTTCGATTTGCGTGGTGTAGGCGTTCCATTCCAGGCCCTGGGCGGCGACGAAGCGGGCGCTGATGGCGCGCCAGTCGGCACCGGGGTGCGCTGCCAGGTGGGCGTTGTAGTTGCCCACCGCGCCATTCCATTTGCCGAGTATCGCCACCGCGCGCAGCCGCCGCAGCGCGCGCTGGAGCCGCGCGACCACGTTGGCGTATTCCTTGCCGAGCGTCGTCGGGCTGGCGCTCTGCCCGTGGGTGCGCGCCAGCATGGCCACGCGCGCGTGCTCGCGCGCAAAGCCGC
>JAYTXT010000072.1:0-6752 GCA_043742765.1 Gammaproteobacteria bacterium
GGTAGGTCGGGTTGGAAGTCTGCACATCGTCGACCTTGGTGTGCTGATGCAGGTAGTCGAACTGCACATCCCAGGCATCAGCCGGTTGCCAGCGCAGCGCGGCGCGTGCATACATCTGCTCGGAGTTGTTGGTGCCCTTGCGCACCGGGCCCAGCACCGGGCCACTGTAGAGGTCGTTGGGATCACTGCGGGTCGCCGGCGCGTACGGGCCCGCGCCATCACGTTGCCAGAGGGCGACCTGGTTGATGAATCCGGCCAGCCGCTCGTTGCCGGCGACGACGCGCAGCGCCAACCGTGCCGACAACGGCATGTTGAGCACGGCATCGATGTTGCCGTTGCCTTTGCCGTTTGCGCCTGTCGTAAAGCTGCCGCCGGCGCTGACCTCGCCACCGAAGGCATCGGAAGTGGGCCGTTTCGGGATGAAGCGGATGGTACCAGCCTGTGCGCCCGAGCCGTACAGCGTGCCCTGGGGCCCGCGCAGCACTTCGACGCGCTCGATGTCATGCAGCGCAATCGGGAAGAACACCGGCGTCTCGCCGAAGTAGGTCGAGACCGAGTTGACGGTCTGTGCCGGCACATCGGTGCCGTTGTTGCCGGCGCCGCCGGGCCCGTCGGTGCGCAGGCCGCGCAGCGTCAGGTCATTGGTATTGCCGCGGGCCGCGGGACCGGCGTCGACCGAGGTCAGGCCCGGGACGATGTGGGCAAGCTGGTTGATCCCGGTGGTGCCGGTGCGCGTCAAATCTTCCGCGCCGACGACGCTGATGTTGTAGGGAATGTCCTGGACGTTTTGCGTGCGGCGCTGCGCCGTAACGACGATTTCCTCGAGCGTATCGCTCCTGGCGGGCGGACTCTGCGCCTGTGCGGCCTGCGCCGAGGCGAGAATCAGCCCAACGGACGCAGCGATCGACGTATTCCGACCATTCATGGAAACCCCCAGTTGTTCTTGTCAGACGGCTGCACTATACCCGCTGGGCACCAGCAGCAAAAGTGACGCGCCACCGGGGGTTACCCCGGCGCGGAAAAATACTGTGCCAGCGGCCGCAGCTGCGTCTGGTAGTGGCGCCACTTGCCCACCGACGTGCCGTACAGGGGCCTGCGCACCTGCACGGCGCTCGCGGTCGCCACGGCTCCCGGCCGCGCGTGGAACTCGAGGCAGGCCTGCTGCCAGGGCAGTCCGCAATGCGCCAGAATCTGGCGGGTCACGGTCTCCTGTTCGGCAACCAATTGCTCGTAGCGGACCACCATGAAGGCTGCGCCCAGCACCTCCTGCCAATGACGCGTCAGCCGTTGCCAGGCGAGGCAGTAGCGCCCAAGGTCATCCAGATCGTACGTGAACGGATAGGCGCCCGAGAACAGCGTCTTGTACATCGCGTAGCAGCTGTCCATTGGCTCGCGCATGACGGCGACGATGCGCGCGCGGGGCAGTGCCCGGCGGATCAATCCGGCATACAGGTAATTGAGCGGCAGCTTATCGGTGAAACGGCGCCGGCCGCCGGTCTGCGGCCGCGTGGCCGTGATGTAGCGTTCGCCCAGTTCGCGTGGGTCGATCGCCAGCGCGCGCTCGACGAACCCAAGCTTTGGGACCTTTGCACCGCCGCGCTCCTGGACCGCGTCAATGCAGGCCTGCGGGAAGGCCTGCAGCTCGCCCGCCGCCTGCACCTCGCTGTGCGCCGCGAGGATGCTCTCGATCAGTGTCGTGCCGCTGCGGGGCAGGCCGATGACGAAGATGGCCTCGTCGTTGTCGTGACTCCGGCCGTGAGTGAGCACCGCGGCGTCGTGCGTGGCGATGATCCGGTCCATCGTCGCGACATCGCCGGCGACGTCGTAGCTCATCGCCGCGCGTTGCAGATCGCAACCGATTTTGAGCTGTCCGAATGACGCGGCGTATTCTCCGAGGTCCTCGAGTTCCTTGGCGAGCGCAAAGCGCAGCATGATCTGCGCGGATTGATCGGCCACACCCGTGTCGAGCATGGCGCGCAGTGCGCCGATGTGGTTGCGATCGGGCGTCTGGGTTCTGAGATCAGCACGCGTGTACCAGGCGGCGTAGTCGGCGGGCTTTACGGCGATAACCCGATCAAGGCTGGTCTCGGCCGCGGCGAGTTCGCCGAGCATGCGTTGCGCAGTGGCGAGGTTATACAGATACGCCGTGTTGCCGGGGGCGGCGGCGACCGCGCGCTGGTAGAACGGCAGCGCGCGCGCGGGCTCTTCGCAGTGAGTGTAGAGCGTGGCCAGTCCGTCCAGCAGCGCGGCGGTGGCCAGCGGCAGTACGGCGGCAGCCGCGGCGGCAGCCAACGCTTCACTGCGGCGACCCAGCCGTGCCAGGCACTGGCCGTGGCGAATCACCGCGGCCGCATCCTCCGGCGCGCAGCCGACGGCACGCTCCAGGCACACGGCGGCAAGATCGGCGCGATTCGCGCGCAGGTGGACCGAAGCCATGAGCGTCCACGGTCGTGGGTCAGCCGGAAAGCTCTGGATCAGTTCAAGCGCGAGCACGGACGCGTTGCGAAGGTCGCCGGCGGCGAGTTGTGCCTGCGCCTGCGCCAGCCTCGCCGCTAGCGGCACATCATTCTCGGAGTGCTGCATGAGTTCAGGGCATCGTACCCGAATGCTGGTGTCGCTTATCCGCCACCTCTGCCGGGCCGGCCAGGTCCGAAGCGGCTGTCCGCGACCAGGCAGAGGATCTCGAACATCATGCTGGCCCCGACCAGCGCCGTATTGCCCGTCTGGTCGTATGGCGGGGACACCTCGACGACGTCGCCGCCGATCAGATCGAGGCCCCGCAGGCCGTAAAGCAGGCGCTGGGCGTCGATGGTCGAGATGCCGCCGACTTCCGGCGTTCCGGTACCGGGTGTATAGACGGGGTCCAGTCCATCGACGTCAAAGGTGATGTAGGTCGGGCCCGAGCCCACAACCCGGCGCGCCTCCGCGATGATCTTTTCAACACCCACCCGCGCGAATTCCTCCATGAACACGATGCGCATGCCGTGGCGCTCGGAAAATTCGATGCCGTCCATGAAATTCTGGCCGCCGCGGATGCCGATCTGGATTGAACGCTTCGGGTCGAGCAGGCCGTCCTCCACCGCGAGCCGAAACGGTGCCGCGTGGGTGAACTTCGAACCGTAGACCTCGCCCCAGGTGTCCGTATGCGCATCGATGTGGACCATGCCCACGGGGCGATCGGCGGCGATGCCCTTGAGTATCGGGTAGGTGATGAAGTGGTCGCCGCCGGCCGATACCGGCAGGACACCGGCCGCGTGGACGGCGCTGTAGTAGCGGGTGATGTCGTCCACCTGCGCCTTCAGGTCGAATCGACTCGAGAACCGCACGTCGCCAAGATCGGCGATACGGCACAGCTGGTAGGGATTCATCCGCATGCCAAGATTGAATCCCCGCATGAGGCTCGAGGAGTTGCGGATCTCGCGCGGGCCATGCCGGGCACCCGGCCGGTTCGTCACGCCGAGGTCGGTCGGCACGCCGATGAGTCCGATGTCGACGGCGTCCAGCGACTCGGCCAGCGGCGCCCGCATGAATGTCGCCAGCTCCGTGTAGCGCGGTTCCTTCATCGGCTCGTACTCGACGCCGTCGACGACACCGGTTTTTTTGTAACTCATGACTTACCGCCCCCCGGCGCCAGCAGGCTCATGGCGAAATACACGACGATGCTCAGGCCGAGTCCACCGTAGATCGGCATGTCGGAGTCTACGCCCTGCGTGACGAGCAGCCCAACCACTGCAACGGAGCTCACGGCAATAGAGGCCAGTGCCGCGGCAGCCGTGCCGCGCGACCAGAGCATCGCGCCGATGACGGGCACGAGGAGCGCGCCGACGAGAATGTCGTAAGCCACGGTGATCGCGGCAATCACGTCGTGTGTGCGGCACGCGACCACGGTCATCGCGACGCCAAACAGCAGTGTGAGCCAGCGACTTTGCAGCAGCGAACCGGTCGTGTGGACGCGCCGCAGCGGCAGGTAGACGTCTTCCAGCAGCACGGTGGAGGAGGCCAGCAAACAGGCGCTGGCGGTCGACATCATCGCCGCCAGCGAGGCTGCCAGCACGAGGCCCCGTAGACCTACCGGCAGCACGGCGTTGACTATGTTCGCGAAGGCCGAATCCGGGTCGGCCAGCGACGGCAGCAGTGCGTGCCCGGCGGCGCCGATCAGCGCGCCGGCGGCTGCGTAGACGAAGCAGTAAAACGCGACCCCGATGCCCCCGTAGCGCGCCACCTTGAGGTTGCGTGCCGTGAACACGCGCTGCCAGACGTCCTGGCCCAGAATGATGCCGAAGAAGTACAGCACGAAGAACGAGACGATCTTGGCGCCGCCGATGTGCGTCAGCGAGAAGTACCCCTCCGGCAGGCGCATGTGCATGCCGGCAAACCCGCCCGCGCGATAGATCGTGACCGGCAAAAGAATGAACAGGATGCCGATGGTCTTGATCACGAATTGGATGATGTCGGTCACGGTCAGCGACCACATCCCGCCGAACACCGAGTAGGCGACCATCACGGCGCTGCTGAGCAGGATCGCCTGGGTACGGGGAACGCCAACGATGACCTCCATGACCGAACCCACGGCGATCGTCGCGGTCACAGCCACCATGAAGTCATACGCCACCATCACGACGCCGCCCGCGATACGCGTCGACGGCCCGTAGCGCCGCTCGAGGATCTCGGGAACCGTGATGAGCTTGAGGCCCATGATGCGCGGCACCAGCACCGTGCTGA
The DNA here is from genome assembly GCA_043742765.1 of Gammaproteobacteria bacterium. GTDB lineage: Bacteria > Pseudomonadota > Gammaproteobacteria > Steroidobacterales > Steroidobacteraceae > FEN-1191. Next base: position 4,723 of record JAYTXT010000072.1, read on the forward strand.
GCACCAGGATGCCGAGCCCGTACATGAACACGAGCCACATGCCGGAGATGCCGTAGAGGTAGCCGAGCTTGACGCCGCCGACCGTGGAGGCGCCACCGAGCACGATCGCCGCGAGCGTACCGGAGTACAGCACGAGGCCGACCGAGCGGCCCGCGACGAGAAATTCCTCCTGGCTCGTCACCTTGCGCTTGGCCCAATAGCCAGCGGCGAGAATGCCGACCATGTAGATCATCATGACGACGAAATCGATATTGATCATCGGCAGGCCCTATGAGCATGAGCGAAGCCAGTCCCGGCTTGGGAGCTGAAGCGTCGTCACGGCCAGCACTGAAAGTCGACGCGCCCGGGTGAGTCCGCCGACGGCGCCGTGGCCTGCCGTCGCGCTTATCAGCCTAATGATATCGTTATGCAGAGTCTAGCCACCTGCGCAACGCTCACGCCTGCCGGCCCGCCAATCGCACCGCCTCCAGTTTGAACTCCTGGCCATATTTAGGACGAACGACCGCTACGTGCCCCACTGCAGACCTTCGCCTTTCAGATCTCGCTGCCGGCGACCGGTCGTTCAAACGTTGCAGCTGAGCCGCGGACCGGGGCCTGCGAAGTGACGAGCCCTCGCCAGCGCCATTCCGGTAAGGTGATGCCATGTTGAAACGCTCATGCACGGAATACATCGCGGTCTTGGTGGCAGCCCTGATCGCGGTCGCTCCAGCGGTGAGCGCGGCGCAGCCCCATGTCACTGACCTCAATTCTGCATGCCTGGCCCCAGGCAAGTCGGTCAACGAGACAGGTTACGTTACGGTCGGCGGTATCCGCCAATGGGTAACGATCGAGGGCCAGGATTGCGCCAATCCTGTAGTGCTGATCGTCCACGGTGGCCCTGGCAATCCGCACACACCGTTCGCCCACAACCTGTTCGGCAACTGGGCGAAGGAATTCACCATGGTCCAGTGGGATCAGCGCGGCTCCGGGAAAACTTACGCGGAAAGCAAGTCCGGCGAAGGCGAGGTGCTGACCATGGAGCGCCTGGTGAAGGACGGCGTGGAGATCGCCCGCTACGCGACACAGAGGCTCGGCAAGCTCAAGGTCATTCTGATGGGCGGCTCATGGGACCCGGCGCCGCGTGACGCGCAGGTACGAGGCGCTGAGGAGCGATCCGCCGCCGAAGGGCTGGTTCGCCTTCAGCCCGGGCTATGACACGCTGGCCTATGAGGCCGCCTACGAAGCCGGCGAAGACTATTCATTCCTGAACTTCGTTGGCGTGGCTGGCGACGGCATGGGGCCCAGGATTGATCTGCGAAAACTGGGGTTCATTTCGCCATGCCGGTCTACATGCTGCAAGGCGACGAAGACTTGGCCACACCGCCACAAGAATGTAAGAGCACGGGAGCGTAAAAGTGGAGCATACATTCACTGAACAGGTCGCGCTGGTCACCGGCGCCGGCAGCGCGCTCGGAATCGGGTTTGCCGTCGCACGTCGCCTTCACGCGGCGGGCGCGTGCGTGGTGATCACATCGACTACTGAACGCATTTATGAACGCGCGCGAGAACTCGATTTACACGATAAGCGAATACTGGCATTCGATGCGGACCTTACGAGCGAGACGGCGGCGCAGCGCTTAGTGGAATCGGTGTTTCACCGGTATGGTCGAATCGATATTTTGGTGAACAATGCGGGAATGACTCAAAGCGATCGACCTTTGGAAGGCAGACCACTGCTGCATACGACATACGCTGATTGGCAGCGCCAAATAGCAATCACGCTAAACACCTCATTTTTGATGACCCGAGCGGTGCTAACTGCCATGGCCGCGCAAAAGTACGGACGCATCGTGAACGTGTCATCGGTGACCGGGCCGTTGGTCAGCAATCGCGGATCAGCAGCCTATGGAGCTGCAAAGGCGGCGATGGACGGAATGATGCGTGCGGTTGCGATAGAAACCGCAAGTTCTGGGATCACGATTAACGCCGTTGCGCCGGGATGGATTGCGACCGCGTCCTCCTCCGAGTCTGAACGCATCGCTGGAGTGCAC
>JAYTXT010000073.1:0-3340 GCA_043742765.1 Gammaproteobacteria bacterium
GCTCGAAGAGGTCCAGGAGCAACACGCTGAACACGCCGGCATCGTGGTCTCTGACGAGCAGGTCAACGCAGCACTTCAGGACATCGCGGTCCGCAACAACGTCAGCTTCGATCAGCTGCCCGAAAAACTCGCCGGCGAGGGGCTGGTCTACGCCGACTACCGCAAGAACCTGCGCCGCGAGATTCAACGCCAGCAGCTGCGCACGCGTGACGTCGTGCAGCGCATCAACATCTCGCCACGCGAACTTGACCAGTACATCGAACGCCAGAAGAACACGGCGTCGACGAACAACGAATACAACGTCGCGCACATCCTGATCGCCGTCACCCAGGACGCCAGCCCGCCGCAGCTGGCTGCTGCCAGGCAGAAGGCCGAGGACGTCGCAGCGCGTGCCGCCAAAGGCGAAGCCTTTAATCAGCTGGCCGTGACCTATTCCGACAGCCAGACCGCGCTGGAAGGCGGCGCGCTCGGCTGGCTCAAGGGCCCCTCGCTCCCGACCTTTCTCGCCGATGTGATCCCGCGCATGAAGCCCGGCCAGATCAGTGATGTGCTGCAGACCGGCAGTGGTTTCCATCTGGTCAGACTCAACGAAGTGCGTTCCGCCACCGGCACGCAGATCGTCAAGCAGACGCACCTGCGCCACATCCTGCTCAAGACCAGTGAGGTCGTGGACGACGCCACGGTACAGCAGAAGCTTGCGGCGCTGCGCGCGCAGATACTCGCCGGCAGCGCCGACTTCGCGGTGCTCGCCAAGACCAGCTCGGCCGATCCGGGCTCGGCCATCGAGGGGGGCGACCTGGGCTGGACCACGCTCGAAACCTTCGTGCCGGAATTCGCCAAACACGCGGGCATACTCAAGGACGACGAAATCACCGAACCGTTCAAGACCCAGTTCGGCTGGCATATCGTGCAACTGCTGGGGCGGCGCGATTTCGACAATACGGCCACCGCGGAGCGTGAACAGGCCTACCAGCAACTGCGCGAAAGCCGCGTCGACGAGGCCACGGAAATCTGGCTGCAGCAGCTGCGCGACGAGGCTTACGTCGAACTGCGGCTCTGAGCCGCGCCCGCGCCGGGCCCCGCAGCCGTGAGCGCCGCCGCACACGCACCTCCCGCGGCCATCGCCCTCACCTGCGGTGAGAGTGCTGGCATCGGGCCAGACCTCTGCGTGGCGATCGCACAGTCGGCGCGCGACTATCCGCTGGTGTGCCTTGCCGACCGCGAACTGCTGCGCGAGCGCGCCCGACTCCTGAATCTGTCGTGTATGCTGCACGATTACGCACCGGGAGTGGCGCCGGCGCGCGCTGCAGCCGAACTCACGGTCCTGCACCAGCCACTCGCCTGCCCCGTCGTTCCCGGCCGGCTCGAAGTGCGCAACGCGCCCGCGGTGCTGCGGCTCATCGAGCGCGGCGTCGAGGGCTGCCGCAACGGCGAGTTCGCGGCCCTGGTCACGGCGCCCGTGCACAAGAGCATCATCAACGACGCCGGCCTGGCATTTACCGGCCACACCGAGTATCTGGCCGCGCTCTGTGGGGCGAGGCAACCGGTCATGCTGCTGGTGGCCGGGAAGCTCCGGGTGGCGTTGGCCACGACGCATCTGCCGCTGCGCGCAGTGCCGGACGCAATTACGCCAGATGGTCTGCTCGCGGTGCTCGCAGTGCTGGATCGCGACCTGCGGGGGCTGTTTGGCATTGCACGGCCGCGCATCGGCGTGTGCGGCCTCAATCCGCACGCTGGCGAAGGCGGCCACCTGGGCACCGAGGAGCAGCGCGTCATCGAGCCGGCGCTGCGCACCGCACGGGGCCGGGGTCTGGACGTGCATGGGCCTTTCCCCGCCGACACGCTGTTCGTGCCGCGCCATCTCGAGCCCTATGACGCGGTGCTCGCGATGTACCACGACCAGGGCCTGCCGGTGCTCAAGCACGCCGCTTTCGACCTCGCAGTCAACGTCACGCTGGGCCTGCCGATCATCCGCACTTCGGTTGATCACGGCACCGCGCTCGACCTCGCTGGCACCGGGCGCGCCGCATCGGGGAGCCTGCGCGCCGCGATCGGGCTGGCCGCAAGCTTAAGCGCGCGGCCGCGCTAGGGTCGGCTGACACTCATGCGCGCGCGCAGGCGGTTCGGCCAGCACTTTCTGCATGACCCGGCGGTGATCGCGCGCATCATTGCGGCGATCGCGCCGCGCCCGGATAACGCGCTGGTGGAAATCGGCCCGGGTCCGGGCGCGCTGACGACACCACTGCTGGCGTTCATGGAGCGGCTCGACGTCGTCGAAATCGACCGTGATCTCGCCGCGGCACTGCAACGGCAGTTTGCCGACCGGCCGGGCTTGCGCATGCACCTGGGTGACGCCCTCGAATTTGATTTTGCGGCGCTGGCGCGTGAGCGTGGGCAGCGGCTGCGCGTGATCGGCAATCTGCCCTACAACATCTCCACGCCGCTCCTGTTCCGGCTGCTCGAGGCAGGCGATCACCTGGCCGACATGCACTTCATGCTGCAAAGGGAAGTCGTCGATCGCATCGTCGCCCCGCCTGGCAGCCGGCAATACGGGCGCCTGGGCGTGATGCTGGCGCCGCGGGTACGCGCCACGAAACTGCTGGACATCGGCCCGGGCGCGTTCCGGCCACCGCCCAAGGTCTGGTCGGCGCTGGTGCGCCTTACAGTGCTGCCCGACCCACCGTCCTGGGCCGCCTTGCCCCAGTTCGGGGCAGTGGTGAGCGCTGCTTTCGGCCAGCGCCGCAAGACCCTGCGCAATGCGCTCGGCGGGCTGCTCAGCGCCGCGCAGATCGCCGCTGCGGGGGTAGACCCGAAAGCGCGCGCCGAGACCCTGGCGACCGAGCAGTTCGGGCGCCTGGCGCTGGCAGTGGCGGGCGCCGCGCCGCTGTGATTCACTAGGCATATATGTCCGACTACCGCCAATTGCTGGTCGCTATCGACCTGAGCGACCAGAGCCGCGCCATCGCCGCGAGGAGCGCCGAGCTGGCGCGCCAGTGGCAGGCCCAGGTGCGGCTTCTGCACGTCATCGAGTTCGTGCCGGTCGAACCGATGAGCGACGCGCTGGTGCCGGTGGTGCAGATCGACGATCGGGTCATCGCCCGCGCCCGCGAGCAGATCCTGGCGCTGGCGGCGACGCTGGGCCTCCCGGCCGACAGCTGCCGGGTAGCCACGGGAAACGTCAAGGGCGAAATCCTGAGGCAGGCGCGCGAATCGGGCGCCGACCTGATCGTGCTCGGTTGCCGTGAGCGTCACGGGTTGTCGATCCTGATCAATCTCACGGAAGACACCGTGCTGCACGGCGCGCCCTGCGACGTGCTCGCCATGCGCGTGCGCTAGAGCA
>JAYTXT010000074.1:0-2238 GCA_043742765.1 Gammaproteobacteria bacterium
AAACTGGCCGAGATCATCGCCCAGGATCCGGTGCTGACCGGCAACATCCTGCGACTGGCCAACAGTGTGTACTTCCGGCTCAGTTCCGTGCCGGTCGAGAGCATCCAGCGCGCCGTGGTGGTCTGTGGCACGGACGGCCTGCAATCACTCGCGGCGACAGCGCTGGTGCAGCCGGTGTTTCGCGCCGGCTCCGAACAGCACAGCCGTTTTCCCGCGGTGCTGTGGGAGCGTTGCACGCAGGCGTCGATCGCCGCGGAAATGTGCGCCCGGAAATGGTGTCCTGCGGACCGCCAGGCCGCACAACTGCTGGCGCTGCTGTCGGCGCTGGGGCCGCTGGTCGCCTACCGCGTGGTGCAGGACCAGTATCGCGCGCAGCCCAAGCTCCCGCCGGCGCCGGCGGTCTTCCTGCAGGTGATCGACCGGTTTTCGCAGGTTATGGCGGCGCGCATCGCCACGCTGTGGCACAGTCCGCCGCGCTTGATCGCCGTGCTGCAGGGCGAAGCGCCGCACGAGCCGCTGGCGCGCGCGCTTTGCGCAGGCGAACTGCTGGCGACGCTGTCGCTCCTGGCTGCAGAAGGTCGTATGTCTGACGAGGAGTGCGGCACGCGCGCCGCGGCAGCGGGCATTGCCGCGCCGCTATTTGCCGCCGTGTGGGCGCGGCTCCATCCGCCGGCGGAGCCCGCATCGTGACCTGGTGCCGGGTCCACAGTGAGTCGCGCTTTCCTTGCAGAGGTCCGGGACGCAATATGAGCCGCTTACCAACCGGAGGATCGGACACATGATCGCACTGATTGTTCTGCTCGCCATAGGCGCAGTGCTCGTCGTCTACTTCGTGGGCATCTACAACAGCCTGGTGGCGGTGCGCGAGCGCGTCAAGCAGTCCTGGGCCAACATCGACGTGCTGCTCAAGCAGCGCCACAATGAATTGCCCAAGCTCATCGAGACCTGCAAGCAGTACATGCAGTACGAGCAGCAGACGCTCGAAAAGGTCATGCACGCCCGAGCCGCGGTGTTTGCGGCCGGCGCCGGCGGCAACGTCGCCGCGCTCGGCGCGGCCGAGCAGCAGCTGCGCGGCGACATCGGCCGCTTGTTCGCGGTCGCTGAAAATTACCCGCAGCTCAAGACCGACGAATCGTTCAAACAGCTCCAGACCCGCATCACCGGCCTCGAGGATGCGATCGCCGACCGGCGCGAGCTCTACAACGACCAGGTGAACATCAACAACACGCGCATCGACCAGTTCCCCGACGTGCTGATCGCGCGCCGCTACGGCTTTACCGCGAAGCCGTTGCTGGAATTCGCGGCGGGGGAAAAGACCGACGTCGATGTGGGCACGTTGTTCAAGCCTTAGGGTCTGTTAACTGGCCCCAGGGCGCGCAGCGCAGCGCAATGGACGATCCGAATTTCTGGAAGGTGGCGCTCGCGGTCGTGGCGCCGCTGTGTTTTATTTTCGGTTTCCGCAACTGGCGCCTGGCACGGCTGATCGAAGACACACCGCTGTCGCGCGTCCGCTCCGCCGCGCAGGGCTACGTGGAACTCAGCGGTATCGCGCGCATGGCGGACGGCCCGGCCAACCTCGCGCCACTCACCCAGCTGCCGTGTGCCTGGTGGCTGTATCGAGTCGAGCACCGCACCGGCAGCGGTAAGAATGAGCATTGGGAAACCATCAACCGGGGCGTCAGCGTCGCGCCGTTCCGGCTGGAGGATGACACCGGCGCCTGTCTGGTGGGCCCGACTGGCGCCGACGTGCGCCCTGGAAACAAGAGCAGCTGGCGCGGCTCGCTCCCCTGGCCCACCGCGCCGGGCGAGGGCAGGCGGTTTTTCGGTCTTGGCGGTGGCGATTACCGCTACACGGAACATCGCATCAACGAGCGCGAACAGGTCAGCGTGATCGGCGAATTTCGCACCATGGGTGTTGTCAGCGGTGCCGACGCCACCGCCGAGGTGATGCGGCTCCTGGCGGACTGGAAGCGCGACCAACCCGCGCTCATGGAGCGGTTCGATGCCAATCGCGATGGCGTGCTGAGCCAGGCCGAGTGGGAGCGGGCGCGCGACGCTGCGAGAGCGCAGATTGATCAGCAGGCCCCGCGCAATGCGGCGCCGACCGAGAGCATTGTCGTCAAGCCGATCGACGGGCGCCCCTACCTGATTGCGGCGAGCGACATCAAGGCCCTGGCCCGCCACAGCCGCCTGGCCGCCGCGGCCCTGCTGCTGGCCTTTATCGGTTCCGTGACCGCG
>JAYTXT010000075.1:0-9371 GCA_043742765.1 Gammaproteobacteria bacterium
AGCGCGCGCTTCACTCTCGATTCGATGCCCGGCAAGCAGATGGCGATCGACGCCGACCTGAACGCCGGGCTGATCAACCAGGAAGAAGCGCGGGCGCGCCGCGTCGAGGTGCGGGCCGAGGCGGACTTCTACGGTTCGATGGACGGCGCCAGCAAGTTCGTCCGGGGCGATGCCACCGCCGGCATCATGATCCTGGTCATCAACATTGTCGGCGGGCTGGCGATCGGCACCATGAGCCACGGGATGGGCTTTGGCGATGCCGCCCGGGTCTACACGCTGCTCACCATCGGTGACGGCCTGGTGGCGCAGATCCCGGCGCTGCTGCTGTCCACCGCGGTCGCGATCATCGTCACCCGCATGTCGCGCGCCCAGGACATGGGCGCGGAGCTGAGCCTGCAGTTGTTCGGCCAGCCGCGCAGCCTCGCCGTTGCCGGCGCACTGCTGGCCGTCATGGGCCTGAGTCCCGGAATGCCGAACCTGGCGTTCCTGACTTTCGCCGCAGGCTTCGGTGCCGCGGCCTGGTGGCGCAGATCCCGGCGCTGCTGCTGTCCACCGCGGTCGCGATCATCGTCACGCGCATGTCGCGGGCCCAGGACCTCGGCAGCGAGCTGGCCACACAGGTATTCCGCCAGCCGCGGAGCCTGGCGGTCGCCGCCTCGATACTGGGCGTAATGGGGTTGATTCCGGGCATGCCCAACATGGCTTTTCTGCTGTTCGCCGCGCTCCTGGGCGGCGGCGCCTGGATCCTGAAGCAACGCGCACGGATCGCTGCGGTTGCAGCGGCGGCGCCGCCCCCATCGGCCGCCACCAGCAACGAGCCACGCGATTTGTCGTGGGACGACGTGCAGCCCGCGGACCTGATCGGACTCGAAGTGGGTTTCAGGCTCGTGCTGCTGGTCGACAAGGCCAACGGCGGCGAGCTGCTGGCGCGCATCCGCGGCGTGCGGCGCAAGCTGTCGCAGGAGCTCGGTTTCCTGGTGCAGGCGGTACACATCCGCGACAACCTCGAGCTCTCGCCCAACGCCTACCGCATCAGCCTCGCCGGTGTGGCGGTCGGCGACGGCGTGGTCTACCCCGATCGCGAACTGGCGATCAATCCGGGGCGCGTGTTCGGCAAGCCACCGGGAATCGAGACGCGCGATCCGGCCTTCGGCATGGAAGCGATCTGGATCGAACCGGCGACACGCGAGCAGGCACAGATGTTCGGCTACACCGTGGTCGACGCCAGCACCGTCATCGCCACGCACCTCAGCCACGTTATTCAGACGCACGCACACGAACTGCTCGGACACGACGAGACGCAGCAGCTGCTCAACGGCCTGGCGAAGACCTCGCCGCGCCTGGTTGAGGACCTGGTGCCCAAACTGCTGCCGCTCGGCGGCGTGGTGCGCGTGCTGCAGGGGCTGCTCGCCGAGCGGGTGCCGATTCGCAACATCCGCACCATCATCGAGGCGCTGGCCGAGCATGCGCCGCGCAGCCAGGACCCAGCCGTGCTGCAGGCGCAGGCGCGTATCGCATTGTCACGGCAGATCGTTCAGGACATCGCCGGCACCGGGAGCGAACTGCCGGTCGTCACGCTCGAGCCCGATCTCGAACAGCTCCTGCAAAATTCCATGGCCGCGGGCGGCGCGGCCAATCCAGCGCTCGAACCCGGGCTCGCCGAGCGGCTGGCCGCGCGGCTGGCCGAGTCGGCGCAACGCCAGGAGGCCGTAGGTGAGCCGGCGGTGCTGATGGTAGCGCCGGCATTGCGCGCCACGCTGGCGCGTTTTACCCGGGCCAGCGTGCCGAGCATGCACGTGCTCGCCTGGAACGAGATTCCCGACAATCGCCGGGTGCGGCTCGTGGCCGCGGTCGGTCGCTGATCATCCGCTGCAACCCGTCATGCAAATACCGGCACACCTATGAAGATCAAGCAATACCTGGGCACCGACATGCGCGACGCGCTCCGGCAGATCCGCGCGGAGCTGGGCGCCGATGCCGTCATCCTCTCGACACGCCGACTTGGGCAGGGCGTCGAAGTCAGCGCGGCGGCTGACGCCGCCGTGGCGCCGCTCCCGGTTGCCCTTACACTGGCAGCCGCGTCGCCGGGGGTGATGGCAGTCGCGGTGCCGCCGGCATCGCTCGCAGTGGAGCAGTTGGCGATGAGCGGGGAGTTGCGCACCCTGCGCCAGCTCCTCGAGCGGCAGCTGGCCGCGCTGGCCTGGAACGATTACACCCGCCGCGAACCGCTGCGGGCGCAGGCGCTGTCCGAGTTGACCGGTCTGGGCGTGACTCGCGATGTCGCCCTGCAGGTGATCGGTGACCTGCCTGCCGATACCGGCGCCGAGGCCGCGCAGCAGCTGCATCTCGACGCGCTGGCGCGGCGCATCGCGGTGTGCGAGTTGTCCACCAGTACCCCGGGCGCCGTAGCGCTGCTGGGCGCCGCGGGCGCCGGCAAGACCACCATGCTGGCGAAGCTCGCGCTGCGCTGGCTGCTCGAACACGGTGCCGATGGCCTGACGATCGTCACCATCGATGACGAACATATCGGTGCGGCCGACCAGGCGCGCTCGCTGGGCCGGCTGCTCGGCGTGCCCAGCTTCAGGTTCGCCAGCGGCGCTGAGTTCGCGGCGGCGGCCGGGCGCTTCGTCAGCCAGGATCTGGTTCTCGTCGACACGCCGGCGCTGACCGCTGATCGCGGTCCGGCCGCGGAACTCGCAGCGGCCTTCGACAGCGCGCCACTGCCGGTGCAGCGCATGCTGTTGCTGCCGGCCAGCGCGCAGGGCGGTGTGCTCAGCGAGCTGCTGCGGCGCGCGGCGCCCCTGGCTGCCGGCTGTTGCGCCATCACGCGCTGCGACGAAGCGGCGAGCCTGGGCGGCGTGCTCTCGACGCTGGTGCGCAGCGGCCTGGCCGTAGCCTACCTGAGCGATGGGCCAGGCATATCCGAAGACCTGCGCCCGGCCCGGGCGCAACAGTTGGTGGCGCGGGCCGTGGAACTGGCCCGCGCTGTCGGCGCGAACCTCGATCCGGAGCTGCTGGCGCAACATTTTGGAGGGCAGCTCAATGCCGCAGCGTAATCCGGCAATCGGACGAACCACCAGCGGCGCCGTGCAGGTGATCGCTGTTACCGGCGGCAAGGGCGGTACGGGCAAGACCACGGTGGCCGTCAATCTCGCCACAGCGCTGGCGCTGGTCGGTCGCCGCGTGCTGCTGCTCGACGGCGATCTGGGCTTGGCCAGCGTCGATGTGCTGCTCGGCCTGACGCCGACCCACACGCTGGAACAAGTCGTTTCCGGAGAGGCGCGGCTCGAGGAGATCGTGCAACGTACCACCGAGGGCGTCAGTGTAATTCCCGCCGCCTCGGGCGTGGCGCGCATGGCGCGACTCGAGCCCGCCGAACACGCGACCCTGATCCGCGCCATCGCCTCGCTCCCGGACCACTATGAAACGCTGATCGTCGATACGGCGCCGGGGCTTAATGAATCAGTGCTGACATTCTGCCAGGCCGCGCAGCAACAACTGATCGTGCTGCGCAACGAACCGGCGTCGCTGACCGACGCCTACGCGCTCATCAAGGTGCTGAGTCGCGAACGGCAACTGCACTCGTTTCGCGTCCTGGTCAACATGGCGCGCGACGGCACTGAGGCGCAGAACCTGTTTAAACGCTTGCAGCGCGTCACCGACCGCTACCTCCAGGTCACGCTCCACTATGTCGGTGAGATTCCCGACGACGGCGACGTGCCCAAGGCGGTACGCGGCCAGCGTTCGGTGCTGGCGGCGTTCCCGGGCGGAGCTGCGTCCCGCGCCTACCGGCGCCTGGCGCAGGAGGTGCTGCGCTGGCCGATGCCCGAGCAGCCCAGCGGCTGCATCGAGTTCTTCTTCGAGAGGCTTCTTACGCGCCCGACGGCGCGATTGCAGGTGGTCAAATGAACGGCGTACAGGCCTATGCCAGCGTGGCTCCGCAGCCCAACTTCGACGCGCTCGTGCGCCAGCACGCCGACCTCGTCAAGCGCATCGCCTATCACCTCGCGGGGCGCCTGCCGCCACAGGTCGAGGTCGATGACCTAGTGCAGTCCGGCATGATCGGCCTGCTCGAGGCCGCACAGCATTTCACGGCGGGCCGGGGCGCCAGTTTCGAAACCTATGCCGGCATCCGCATCCGCGGCGCGATGCTCGACGCGCTGCGTAAGCTTGACTGGGCGCCGCGCTCGGTGCACCGCAAGGCGCGCGCCGCGGCGACCGCGATGCGCGAGGTCGAGGCCCGCACCGGTCGCGAGGCCAGTGACGCCGACGTCGCTGCGCAGCTTGGCATGCCACTCGATCAGTATCACGGCATCCTGCAGGACGCGCTGGGCTGCCAGCTGCTGCGGCTCAACGACGCCGACGACGGCGAGGATTCGACGCTCGACCGGCTGCCGCACGACGGCCCCGATCCGCAGGGCGAGGCGCTCGAGGACGCGCGACGCCAGGCCGTGATTACAGCGATCGGCGCGCTGCCGGAGCGTGAACGGCTGGTGCTTTCCCTTTACTACGAACAGGAACTGAACCTCAAGGAGATCGGCGCCGTGCTCAAGGTCACGGAATCGCGCGCCTGCCAGCTGCACGGCCAGGCGCTGGTGCGGCTCAAGGCGCTGCTCACCGACTGGCGCGGGTAAGGGAGCCGCGCGCGCCCCGTGGACATACTCAGCATCATCGGCGTCCTGCTCGCCGCAACCGCGATCATCGCCGGCGCCGTGCTCAAGGGCGCCGGCCTGCACGCGTTGCTGTCGTGGGCGGCGTTCATGATCGTGATGGTCGGCACTCTCGCCGCGATCTGCGTGCAGACGCCGCTCGACGTGATGCGCCGCGCGCTGGTGATGCTGCCGTGGGTATTCCGGCCGCCGGCCCGCACGCCGGAAGCGCAGATCCGCAAGCTGGTGGAATGGAGCGCTATTTCCCGCAAGCAAGGGCTCCTCGGCCTCGAGCCGGTGCTGGCCCGCGAGACCGACCCGTTCCTGCGCAAGGGCCTGCAGCTGGTGGTCGACGGCAACGCGCCCGATGCCATCCGCAGCACGCTCGAGGTCGACATGCAGGTGCGCGAGGACGCTGACCTACGCGCCGCCAAGGTATTTGAAGGAATGGGTGTCTATTCACCCACTCTGGGCATCATCGGCGCGGTGCTCGGGCTGATGGCGGTCATGCAGCACCTCGCTGATCCGAGCGAGCTCGGGCACGGCATCGCCGCCGCCTTCACCGCCACCGTTTACGGCATCGGTATGGCCAATTTGCTGTTCCTGCCGATGGCCAACAAACTCAAGGTTGCCGTGCAGGCGCACGCGCACGTGCACGCGATGCTGATCGAGGGCCTGCTCGGCATCGCGCAGGGCGACAATCCGCGCAGCATCGATACCCGGCTGCGCAGTTACCTGGACTAGTGGTGCAACATGCCCCGGCGACGCGCGCGCGACGAGTACGATAACCACGCAGCCTGGGCCATCCCCTACGGCGACCTGATGACTCTGCTGCTGGCCTTCTTCGTCGTCATGTACGCCATCTCCTCGGTCAACTCGGGGAAGTACCGCGTGCTCTCCGAGGCGCTGAGCGCTGAGTTCCGCGGCATGCCCCTCACGCCGCAACCCATACCGGTCGGCGACCGACCGCAGAATATCAGCGAGCAACTGCCGATTAGCGAAGTGAACCGCCTGTTCACGGCTGGTATGCCGGCGCACCTGCGCATGCCGCTGCCGCAGGGACGCGGCACGGTGCGCGATGGCCAGCCCACGGCCGGCTCGGCCGACCCGCGCGAGGCAGCCAACGCCGCACTTATCGAGGCCGAAGCGGCCCGGCAGAAGGAACTGGCCAGCATCGCGGCCGATGTCAGCGGCGTGCTCGCCAACCTGATCAAAAGCAATCTGGTTCACGTGCGCAAGCAGGGCGATGCGGTCGAAGTGCAGATCAGCGCCGACATCCTCTTCGCCAGCGGCGTGGCCGAGCCAGCGCCGGCGGCGTTGCCGATCCTGCAGCGGCTCGCCGATTCCCTGAAACCCTGGCCGAACGGCGTACGCGTCGAGGGGCACACCGACAACGTGCCGATCCGCTCCGGCCTGTTTCACTCCAACTGGGAGCTGTCGGCGGCGCGCGCCGGCAGCGTCGTGCGCCTGTTCGCAGAACGCGGCGTCGATCCGCTACGGCTCGCCGTAGTCGGCTACGGGCAATATCGCCCGCTGCAGGCCAATAATTCAGTGTCGGGGCGCAACGCGAACCGGCGCGTGGCTGTGATCATCCTGGGCCGCGGCCGCAACGGCGAGCGTGCCAGCCCATGAGTAATTGGCACGATTGCTGCTTCTGCAGCTGGGCGGCCTGCAAATTCTGCCGCGGACAGTTTTCCGTCACACGGCTCTGACCCGAGAAATTTTCTGGAGACTGACATGCTGCGATTCCATGCCCTGCATCCCGACTGGACCTTGATCCTGAGCGCCGCGCTGCCAGCCAGCCTGCTGGCGCTGGCCGTTAGCCTCGGCGCGCTGAGTTACTGCTTGCGCCGTGGTCACCGCGCGCATCGCGATGAGCTGGCGCGCATCTTCGAGCAACTGGACCTGCTGCGCTTCGACGCGCAGCAGGCGGCGGCGGCGGCGACCCCGCCCGCGACCACTGCGGTCGTCACCGCGGCGCGGGCAGTCGCGCTGGCCGCCGCCGTCAAGGCGCGTGAGACGGACATCGTTAGTGGCGCCGGCGATTACTACGCGGCCGCCCAGCTGGCGGCCCGCGGCAGCAGTGCGGTGGAAATTGCCAACCGTTGCGGCATCGTCAACGGCGAAGCGCGGGTGCTGGTCGCGTTGCAGCAGGCGCGTGCCAAGCGCGCCGCGCACTGATCACGCGCACACCGCCAATTGCAAGCCTGGCGTCCAGGCTCAGTCGTTGCAGACCAGGAACTGGACGCGGACACCAAGATTGATCTGAGCGGGCGGCGCGACCGCCAGCCAGACCTGCACGGTGCCGTCATCGGCGGGCGCTACGTTCCGCACGGCAATGGCGGCGGCGCCTATCAACGGGAAATCGGCCGGTCCGCGCTGCGGCGCACTCAATTCGCTGACCGTGGCAAACACGCCGCTGTGCCGGTCGACGCCGCCCGCCGGGTCGATATCGCGGGTCGGGAACTGAAAGGTGACGATGTCGTTGGCCGACTTCGTAGTGAATTCAGCAAACCACCTGGTGACTGTGCTCATGGCAGATCGCGGGCGCGACTTCAGTCATTCGGCTCGCTGTAGCGGACGGCGTCGAAGACCCCAGCGGCGTCATCCTGCACGCGCTCCGGGGCGACGTGACTGACGGCGCGCCTGGCCTGGTATATTTCGCTCACCCGCACCGGCGCGCGTGCGTCAGCACCGCTGCTCCCCGCCGCGCCCTCACGGCTACCCGCAAGCGCCAGTCCCCGCACGGTCCGGTACACGGTTCGGTGCCGGTACGCTGGCACCTCGGCGGGGCCGTCACGGTAGTCGCTCATGCGCTGCGGTGCTCAGTCATCCATCAGGAAACTGCGCAGCTGCTCGCTGCGGCTCGGATGCCGGAGCTTGCGCAGCGCCTTGGCCTCGATCTGCCGGATGCGTTCGCGCGTGACGTCGAACTGCTTGCCGACTTCCTCGAGCGTGTGATCGGTGTTCATGTCAATGCCAAACCGCATGCGCAGCACCTTGGCTTCGCGCGGCGTGAGCTGCGCCAGCACTGAGTGCGTGGTTTCCTTGAGTGACTCGTTGGTGGCCTGGTCGATCGGCGAGGTGACCGAGGTGTCTTCGATGAAATCGCCGAGGTGCGAATCCTCGTCATCGCCGATCGGCGTCTCCATCGAGATCGGCTCCTTGGCGATCTTCAGGACCTTGCGCACCTTGTCCTCGGGCATCTCCATGCGTATGGCCAGTTCGTCCGGCGTCGGCTCGCGGCCCATCTCCTGCAGCATCTGCCGCGAAATGCGGTTGAGCTTGTTGATGGTCTCGATCATGTGCACCGGAATGCGGATGGTGCGCGCCTGGTCGGCGATCGAACGGGTGATGGCCTGGCGGATCCACCAGGTCGCGTAGGTCGAGAACTTGTAGCCGCGGCGGTATTCGAATTTGTCGACCGCCTTCATCAGGCCGATGTTGCCTTCCTGGATGAGATCGAGGAACTGCAGGCCGCGGTTGGTGTATTTCTTGGCGATCGAGATCACCAGGCGCAGGTTGGCCTCGACCATTTCCTTCTTGGCGCGGCGCGCCTTGGCTTCGCCGATCGAGACTTCGCGGTTGATGTCCTTGATGCCACTGATCGACAGATGGTAGATCACCTCGAGCGCCTGCAGTTTTTTCTGCCGACGCTCGATCTCGTCCTTGAGGCGCGCCAGCGGCGCCGAGTATTTCTTGCCGGCCTTGACGTGTTTGGCGATCCAGCGCGCGCTGGTCTCGTTGCGCGGGAACGAGCTGATGAAATCCTTGCGCGGCATGCCGGCATCGCGGATCGCGATGATCATGATCTCTTTTTCGATCTGACGGATTTCGCCGATATGCACGCGCAACTGCGCGGTCAGCGCGTCGAACATGCGCGGCGAGAGTTTCAGCTCCATGAATTCGTCGGCCAGTTTCTTGCGCGCCTTGTGGGTGCGCGGGTCGTCCGCGCCCTGCTTGGCGAGCGCCGTCAGCACGCTGTTGAGGTGCTTGCGGATCACGGCCATGCGGCGCGCGACTTCCTCCGGATCGGGGCCGGTGTCGATGACCTCGTCTTCCGCGTCGTCGTCGGCTTCCTCGGTCTCGCGCTTTTCACCTTCCGCCACGATCTCGACCTTGGTCGGATTCTGCGGCTGGGCGATCACATCTGGCGCGTTCGGATCGATGAAACCCACCACCAGGTCGATCATGCGTGCCTGGCCGGCCTTGAACTGCTCGTAGGTGTGCAGCACGTATTCGTGCGTTGCCGGGTAGCTGGCGAGCGACAGCCGCACGGCGTCGAGTCCTTCCTCGATGCGCTTGGCAATGCGGATCTCGCCCTCGCGCGTCAGCAGCTCGACAGTGCCCATCTCGCGCATGTACATGCGCACCGGGTCGGTGGTGCGGCCGAGCTCGGCATCGAGCGCCGCGAGCGCCGCCGCCGCCTCTTCGATGGCTTCTTCGTCGGCGGGCGACGCCGGGTCGGAGGCCAGCAGCGACTGCGAGTCCGGCGCCTTCTCGTACACCGGGATGCCCATGTCGTTAATCGTGTTGACGATGTCCTCGATCTGTTCGGGATCGACGATCTCGGAGGGCAGGTGATCGTTGACCTGCGCGTAGGTGAGATAGCCCTGTTCTTTACCGCGCGCGATCAGCAGTTTCAGCTGCGATTGCCGGTCTTCCGGCGCGTTGTTGGCACGGCGCTCGATGGCGGCCGCGAGCGCCGAACCTTTGGGCGCC
>JAYTXT010000076.1:0-3285 GCA_043742765.1 Gammaproteobacteria bacterium
CTTCCTAAGTGTTGCCAGGCCTCAGGGGGATCCGCGCTTGCGCCAGCTGCCCCTGAGCGTGCGGCTGCGCGACCGCGCATTGTTCGCGAGCTACCTGCCCGGACCCAACGGCCTGGTTATGGCGCAGCTGGTCGCGCTGGCCGCTCAACAGCGTCCGGGCCTGGTCTGGCTGTGCGGACCCGAAGGCAGTGGCAAGACGCATCTGCTGCAGGCCCTGTGTGCGCAGGCCGGCGACGGCGCCCAGTACGTGCCGCTCTCACAACTGGCCGTTTTTGGTCCGGCAGCGTTGGCGGAATGGCAGGGGGCAAAATGGCTGTGCCTCGATGAGGCCGGAACCGCGGTTGGCATGCCCGATTGGGAGCGCGCGCTGTTTGCGCTGTACCGCGACTGCGAAGAGCGGGGCGCGAGCCTGCTCATGGCGGCGCGCGAGGCGCCGCCGCAGCTGCCGTTTGCCTTGCCGGACCTCGCCTCGCGCTGCGCGGCGGGACTCCGCATGAGCCTGCGCGCCCTCGATGAACCTGAGCAGCTGGCGGCACTGCAGCTGCGCGCGCGACAACGCGGCTTCGAGCTGCCGGATGAGACGGCCCGTTACCTGCAGCGCCGCCTGCCGCGCGACACGGCCAGCCTGTTTACCCTGCTCGACGAACTCGACACCGCGGCGCTGGCCGCGCAGCGGCGGCTGACGGTGCCCTTCATCCGCGAAGCGCTGGCGCTGCGAGCTTCCGGGCGAGCCTAGCCGCGGCCCAGATCGTCGGCGCCGTTCCAGTAGCGCGTCCAGCGCGTCACCACCCGATCGGGATACTCGCGGCTGCGCACGCTGCCGTTGTAGCGCCCGAGCGCGCGGCGCACGTCGTGATGCTCGCTTTCCAGGTAGTGGCGCAGGATCGCGCAGCCCATGCGGATGTTGGCTTCCATGCTCACCAGTTCGCGCCGCCGCATGCCGAGCTGTTCCGGCCAGAACGGCATCACCTGCATCAGCCCCACCGCGCCGGTGCGCGACACCGCCCAGCGGTCAAAACGGCTTTCCACATCGAGCACCGCCAGCACCAGGCCGGGCGGGAGCGGCGTGGCACCGCTCCGGTGGCTCTCGCAGTACACCGTGTGGAGCATTGCCAGGCGCTCGCCACGGTCGGCGACGTAACGGCGGAGTTTGGGCTCCATAAGCGTGTACCAGACCGCCGAGTCGTACTGGTCGCTGAAGCATTCGTGAGTCGCCATGGCCTGCTGCACCACGCTGCGCAGTTCCGGATCGGTCTGTGCGGCGGCTGCCGGCAGGGCGGCGGCTGCCGGCAGGGCGGCGGCGAGCAGCGCGATGAGCAGTGCCGGTGCCACGGCCCGCGCCGCGCTATTGCCCGAGCCGGGCCCTGATGAATGCCGTGACCGTGGCAAGCGGAATGTCCTGGTTGTCGGTGGCGCGCCGCTGGCGGTATTCGCAGCTGCCGGCCTCCAGGCCGCGCTCGCCGAGCACCAGGCGGTGTGGAATGCCGAGCAGCTCGGCGTCGGCGAACTTGACACCAGGGCGTGCGTCGCGGTCGTCATACAGCACCTCGACGCCGGCCGCGGCCAGTTCCGCATAGAGCGCATCGGCGGTTTCACGCACCCTTGCGGATTTTTGCAGATTGAGCGGAATGAGTACCACATGGAAAGGCGCCAGCGGCTCGGGCCAGATAATGCCGCGCTCATCGTGATTCTGTTCGATCGAGGCCGCCACGATGCGCGTCACACCAATGCCGTAACAGCCCATCAACATAGTGACTGCCTGGCCGGATTCGTCCAGCACCGTGGCATTCATCGCCTGGCTGTACTTGCGTCCCAGCTGGAAGATATGGCCGACCTCGATGCCGCGCACGACCTGCAGTGTCCCCTTGCCGGTGGGGCTTGGGTCGCCAGCCACGACGTTGCGCAGGTCCGCCGCCGCGGGCTCGGGCAGATCGCGTCCCCAGTTGACGCCGCGCAGGTGCAGGTCCGGCGCGTTGGCACCGCAGACGAAATCGGCCATGTTGAGCGCCGCGTGATCGGCGTAGATCGGGCAATTGAGGCCGATGGGACCCAGAAACCCCGGCTCGCTCCCGATCGCCCCCAGCACCGTGGCGGCGCTGGCCATGCGCAGCGGACTGGCGACCCCCGCGAGTTTCTGCGCCTTGAGGGCGTTGAGCTCGTGATCGCCGCGCAGCACCAAGGCGACCACGCCGCCCCCAGCGGCGTCGACCAGCAGGGTCTTGAGGCAGCGCTCGCGCGGAGTCGCCAGGAAGGCGCTGAGTTCGGCGATGGTCTTCATGCGCGGCGTCGCGATTGTTTCGAGCGCCTGGGCTGCCGCGGCGCGCGGTTGCGTCGGCGCCGCCGCCGGTGCAAGTTCGACATTGGCCGCGAAACCGTCGCCATCGCTGACCGCGATCGCGTCCTCGCCTGAGTCGGCCAGCACCTGGAACTCCTCGGAAGCGCTGCCGCCGATCGCGCCGGTGTCGGCCTGCACGGAGCGGAAGTTCAGCTGCATGCGCGTGAACATGCGCGTATAGGCCGCGCGCATCGCCGCGTAGCCCGCGGCCATCGAGGTTTCATCGACGTGGAAGGAATAGGCATCCTTCATGATGAACTCGCGACCGCGCATGACGCCAAAGCGCGGCCGCACTTCGTCGCGGAACTTGGTCTGGATCTGGTAGAAATTGACCGGCAGCTGGCGATAGCTGCGCAGCTCGCGCCGCGCGATATCGGTGACCACTTCTTCGTGGGTCGGCCCGACGACGAAATCCCGGTCATGACGATCCTTCAGGCGCAGCAGTTCCGGGCCGTATTCGCCCCAGCGGCCCGACTCCTGCCACAGCTCGGCGGGCTGTACTGCCGGCATCAGAATCTCGAGCGCCCCGGCCCGGTTCATCTCTTCGCGGATGATGTTTTCCACCTTGCGCACCACCCGCAGACCGAGCGGCAACCAGCTGTAGATGCCCGCGGCGACGCGGCGGATCATGCCGGCGCGCAGCATGAGCTGATGGCTCAGGATTTCCGCCTCGGCGGGCGTTTCCTTGGTGGTATTGATCGGATATCGGGAAAGTCGCATGTCACCGCACCGGGCAGGGGAATGGCAGTAATCCTAGCAGGTCGGACCCGGGTTGGACGCCGGTTGGACGCCGCCGGGGCGGGCACCTATCATGCGCGGCTCATGGAACATCCAGATCCCGAACGGGCCGCACGGCCGCGCCGACGCGCTATTTACCTGCTGCCGAACCTGCTGACGACGGGTTGCCTGTTCTCGGGCTTCTACGCGATCGTCGCGGCCATCGACGGCAA
>JAYTXT010000077.1:0-3490 GCA_043742765.1 Gammaproteobacteria bacterium
CACATTGCCGCCGGCGGCGGGAGCGATCGCAGCAGCGCGCAGATCCGCCTGCAGGGACGCGACGCCAGCGTGCAGATACGCGCGCTGGCCGCGGCGCGTGGCAGCGAAGTCGCCGACGCCCAGTTCGCGGTGCTGCATGAGGCGCCAGGCACCCGCAGCGATCAGCTGTTTCGCGGCATCGCCAGCGATCGCGCCCATATCGCCTGCAGCGCCGATGTCCAGGTGCTGCCGGGCGCGCCCGGTGCGCGCGTGCTGCAATCACTGCGCGGCCTGATCGACGGCAAGGGCGCCGAGGTGAACCTGCGACCGCGGCTGACCATCAACACCGATGATATCCAGGCGGCGCACGGCGCCACCACCGGCAGGCTTGACGAGGACCTGCTGTTCTACCTGTTGTCACGCGGCCTCGAGCCCGCGGCGGCGCGCTCGCTCCTGAAGTGGGCGTTGCTCGGCGAGGCCTTCGGCGCCATCGAACCGCCGGCCTTGCGCCGCGCGGCGCAACTGGCGACCGCGGCGCGCCTCAGTGATGCGCCCGCGACGGAGCTGCTGCAATGAGCGCTCCTCTCACACGGGCGCTCACCGGCTACGCGGACCCGCAGGGCCGGTTGCTTGCGGAACGGGTGCGCGCCGATTTTCCGATTCTCGCCCGTGAGGTACACGGCCGGCCGCTGACCTATCTCGACAGCGCGGCTTCCTCGCAGCAGCCGCGTGCGGTGCTCGACGCGATCGAGCGCTACGGCACGACCACCCACGCCAACGTGCATCGCGGCGTGCACGCGCTCAGCCAGGAGGCCACCGCGGCGTTCGAAGCCGCGCGCGAGACGGTGCGGCGCTTCATCAACGCGCGCTCGACGCGCGAGATTATCCTCACGCACGGCACCACCGAGGCCATCAACCTGGTGGCACAGTCCTGGGGCGGCACGCAGTTGCGCGCGGACGATGAAGTGTTGATCACGCACCTCGAACACCACGCCAACATCGTTCCCTGGCAGATGGCCTGCGCACGCGCCGGCGCACGACTGGTGGCCGCGCCGCTCACCCCAAGTGGTGAACTTGATATTGAGGCGTTCGGTGAATTGCTCGGTCCGCGCACGCGCCTGGTGGCGCTCGCCCATGTCTCCAACGCCCTCGGCACCGTGCTGCCGGTCGCGCAACTCATCGCCCTGGCGCATGCGCGCGGTGTGCCGGTGCTACTCGACGGCGCCCAGGCCGTCGCCCACCAGCGCGTCGACGTGCAGCGACTCGATTGCGATTTCTATGCGTTTTCCGGCCACAAGATCTACGGCCCCACCGGCATCGGCGTGCTCTATGGACGCGAGTCGCTGCTCACGGCGATGCCGCCCTGGCAGGGCGGCGGCGACATGATCCTGAGCGTGGCGATCGAGCGCAGCACCTTTAACGAGCTGCCGTGGAAATTCGAAGCGGGCACACCTAATATCTCGGGCGCGATTGGCCTGGGCGCCGCGCTCGATTACCTCGAGATGCTCGGCCGCGAACGCGTCGCCGCGCACGAGCAGCGGCTGCTGGAAATCGCCACCGCGCGCTTGCGCGCGGTTCCAGGACTCACCCTGGTCGGCACCGCCCGCGACAAGGCCGGCGTCATCTCCTTCACACTCGCGGGCGTTCATCCGCACGACGTCGGCACCATCCTCGATCGCGAGGGCGTCGCGATCCGCACCGGCCACCATTGCGCCATGCCGGTCATGACCTGGTTCGGACTGGCTGCCACGGTGCGCGCCTCCTTCGGCTGCTACAGCACCGAGACGGACATTGATCGGCTGCTGGCGGGCCTGGCGAAAGTGCGCGAGGTGTTCGCCTGATGGAAATCCGCGACCTCTACCGCGACGTGATCCTCGATCACAACCGCAGTCCCCGTAATTTCGGCCGGCTCGAGCCGGCGGACGCCGAGGCCGTGGGTCACAACCCGCTGTGCGGTGATTCGCTGAGTGTGACGGTACGGATCGACGGCGACCGGCTCAGCGATTTGCGCTTCAACGGTCAGGGCTGCGCCATCTCGGTCGCCTCGGCGTCATTGATGAGCGAGGCGGTCAGTGGCCGAGCGCTTGCAGAAGTGGCGGCACTGTATCGCGAGGTGCACGCACTGCTGACCGAGCCGGCGCATGTGCCGGGGGTGCCGCTCGGCAAGCTCATGGCGCTGGCCGGAGTGCGCGAGTTTCCGGCGCGGGTCAAATGCGCGAGCCTGTGCTGGCATACGCTGCACGCGGCGCTGGCTCGCAATGCGAGCGAACCCGCCGCACCCACGGTGTCCACGGAATAACCATGGCTGGCTACGAGAACGAACCGGTGGTCCTGAGCCGCGATGTCGAGGCAGTAATCGTGCCGGCCGGCACCACGCTGACACTCAAGGCCGGGCTCGCCGGCTATATCACCCAGGCGCTGGGCGGCAGCTTCACCCTCTACATCGAAGGCAATCTCTATCGCATCGCCGGCGAGCAGGCCGACGCGATCGGCAAGGAGGCGATCGCGGCGCCGCTACTGCCGCCAGGCGCGAGCGAGGAAGACGTACGCGAGCTGGCCTGGGCGCAGATGCGCCGTTGCTTCGATCCGGAAATTCCCGTGAACATTGTCGATCTGGGCCTGGTGTACGGTTGCACCGTAGCGCTCGCGCCCGATGGCACGCGCCAGCTCAACGTCAGCATGACGCTCACGGCGCCCGGTTGCGGCATGGGCGAGGTACTGGTGCGCGATGTGCGTGAGAAACTGGAAATGATTCCGACCGTGAGCCAGGCGGACGTGCAGTTGGTGTTTGATCCGCCCTGGAGCCAGTCCATGATGTCGGAGGCAGCGCGGCTCCAGACCGGCATGATGTGGTAGCCATACACGAACTGATCCTGATGCGGCATGCGCAGGCCGTGCCCGCCGCCATTGACGGCGACGATTTTGCGCGCCCGCTCGCCGACGCGGGGCGCGCCGCGGCCGCACGCACCGCCCGCAAACTCGCTGCCGGCGCGGCCATCGAACACGTGCTCTACAGCCCGGCGCGGCGCACCAGCGACACGGCCGCCATCGTGGCGAGCGAACTCCAGCTCGAACCGGCGCGACTCCAGGAAGTGCCAGAACTGTATCTGGCGACGCCGATCACACTCCGCGCGGCCATCGCCCGCTGGCACCGTGAGGCGTACACGCTGCTGGTTGTCGGCCACAACCCTGGCCTGAGCGAACTGGGCGGCCAATTGGACGGCAAACTCTCACACGCTTATTTGCCGACTGCGGATTTCTGGCGCCTGCGGCTGGACGACAACGCGTGGCAGATACTCACGCAGCCGTGACCGGCACGGGCGCGCGATGAACCGACTGCACCCCGCCCTGTTCCTCGGACACGGCTCGCCACTGCACGCGATCGAGCCCAGCCGCTACACGGCGGCGTGGGAACAACTGGGGCGCGAACTGCCGCGGCCGCGCGCGATCGTCGCCGTCTCGGCGCACTGGTACATCCGCGGCACGGCGGTTACCGCGCAGGCCACGCCAC
>JAYTXT010000078.1:0-2502 GCA_043742765.1 Gammaproteobacteria bacterium
GCCGCCTTGCGCCGCCAGCGCCGCGGCCCGAGTACGCGCGCCGCATAAACGGCTGCGGCGATCACGATCACAGCGACGATGATCTGCTGCCACATCGTCAGGCTCTCGCTGACAACGCCGTCGCAATCTGAAAGGTGGCGAAGGACGCCGCATAAGCCATGGCAAACAGGTAGCCGGCCATGATCAAGGGATACCGCCA
The DNA here is from genome assembly GCA_043742765.1 of Gammaproteobacteria bacterium. GTDB lineage: Bacteria > Pseudomonadota > Gammaproteobacteria > Steroidobacterales > Steroidobacteraceae > FEN-1191. The sequence continues at coordinate 200 of JAYTXT010000078.1, forward strand.
GGAATTCGTTTCGCGTCGCACGGTCGCCAGCGTCGACAGGCACTGCGGCGCGAACACATACCAGGCCAGGAACGACAGCGCCGTCGGCAGGCTCCAGCTCGCGGCCAGCATCGGCCGCAGCGCCGCATCGACATGATCAGCGCTGCCGGAGAGCGCATAGACCGTGCCCAGTGCGCCTACCGCCACCTCGCGCGCCGCGAGGCCAGGGACTAGCGCCACGCAGATCTGCCAGTTGAAACCGAGCGGTGCGAATATGCTGTGCAGGCCGCGCCCGAGCATGCCGGCGAAACTGTACTGAATCGCCGGGCCGGTGGCGCCCGCCGGGGCCCCGGGGAAACTCGCCAGGAACCACAGCACGATCATCAACGACAGGATAATAGTGCCCACGCGCGTGATGAAGATCATCGTGCGCTCGTAAAGCCCCAGTGCGAGATTGCGCAAATTTGGCCAGTGATACTCGGGCAATTCGAGCATCAGCGGATGATAGCCCGCACGCAGCGTGACCCGTTTCATGACAAAGGCGACGACCACGGCCCCGAGCACGCCGACGATATACAGCCCAAACAACACCAGGCCGCGCAGCGAGAACCAGCCGATTGAGCGCTCCTTGATGAACGCGCCGATGATCAGCGCATACACCGGGAGCCGCGCCGAACAAGTCATGAGCGGCGCGAGCAGGATGGTGGCGATGCGATCGCGCAGGTTCGGAATGGTGCGCGTCGCCATGATCCCCGGGATCGCGCAGGCATAAGACGACAGCAGCGGGATGAACGAGCGGCCCGAAAGCCCGATGCTGCCCATCACTCGATCAAGCAGGAAAGCCGCGCGCGGCAGATAACCGCTGTCCTCGAGCAGCAGGATGAAGAAGAACAGGATCAGGATCTGCGGCAGGAACACGATGACGCTCCCGGCGCCCTTGATCACGCCATTCACGAGCAGGCTCTGCAGCGCGCCCGCCGGCATCGCGTGGGTCACGGCGGCGCCCAGCGCGCTCATGGCGGTGTTGATCCACTCCATCGGCACCGCGGCCCAGCTGAATACCGCCTGGAACACCGCGAACAGCAGCACCGCGAGCAGCACCGGCCCGGCAATCGGGTTCATCACCACGGCGTCGAGCCGCGCGAGCGCGCGGGCGCGCAGCGGCTCGAGGTAATCGGCGGCGTGCAGGATTCGCCGTGCCTCGCGCTGGGTGGCCTCGATCTCGGCCGAAGTCTGGATCGGTACCACCAGCGGCGAAACCACGGGCGAGGCCGGAACGACCTGCAGCGCCACGGTAAGGTCTTCGTCATTGAGGCGTCGTGTCGCGGCGCGCTCGACTTCGAGCGAGGCGCAGAGTGCATCGATAGCCACGACCAGATCGCGTGCGCCCGCCGGATGCACGGCAACCGTCTCGATGACCGGCACACCCAGTTCCGATTCCAGGCGGGTGCGGTTGAGTTTGTAGCCGCGGTCGCTCGCCAGATCGCTCATGTTCAGCGCCACAATCACCGGCCGCCCCACGCGCGCGAGCTCGAGCACGAGGCGCAGCGAGAGGCGCAGGTTGGTGGCATCGACAACGCAGACGATGAGGTCGGGGGCGGGCTCGCCCCGCAGCCTGCCGATGATGGCGTCGCGTGTGATCGCCTCGTCGAGCGTCGCCGGCACCAGGCTGTAGGTGCCCGGCAGATCGATCAACTGGTAGTGGCGCGCCTGCGTCGCGCCCGTGAACCGGCCTTCCTTGCGCTCGACGGTCACGCCCGGATAGTTCGCCACCTTTTGGCGGCTCCCGGTCAGGCGGTTAAAGAGCGCAGTCTTGCCGCAGTTGGGCACGCCCACGAGCGCCACGCGGAAGGTCGTGGCGGGCAGGCCAGCGGCGTTCACGGCGACTGGACCTGGACCAGGATCGCGCGGGCCTCGCGGCGGCGCAGTGCGAACACCGTCGAACCCACGCGCACGGCCATCGGATCGCCGCCGGGCCAGACCTCCTCGACGATCTGGACGGGCTCGCCCGGCACGAAGCCGATTTCAATGAGCCGCCGGCCGATGGTGGCACCCGCCTCGTCGCCAACGATGCCGGCGTCGCCCTCCGTTACTTCGACGACAATGCCCCGCATACCCTTGCGCAGGGTGGCCAGGGGTACCGTCCGGGTAGTCGATCTCGGGTCGATCGGGGAATCCATGGGTTCCTAAATGCTAATGAGAATGACTCTCATCTGAAGCATAGACCATCGGGGGGCCGGAAGCTACTGTGGAAAACACGATGCCGTGCCCGTTTTCAGACCTTCCGCGAGGTTCACAGTCTGTTCAGGCACGAAGGGGTAGAT
>JAYTXT010000079.1:0-2712 GCA_043742765.1 Gammaproteobacteria bacterium
CGGGGCGCACCCAATCGTCGCCGTGCGCGCGGATTGCCGGTTCGTATTGCGGATAGGTGTAGGACTTGGTCAGCAGGCTCAACAGGAATGGCGTCGGCGCGTTGAGCTCCACGCGGACCGTGCGTGCGTCGGGCGCGGCGATGCCGAGCTCAGTGACGCTCAGGCTACCGGTGCTGATCGCCAGCGCGTTGCGCACCGGCGCCAGCGCTTGCGCATAGTCTGAGGCCGTGCGTGGGTCGACGGTGCGCCGCCAGGCGTAGACGAAATCTGCGGCGCGGAGCGGTTCGCCGTTCGACCAGCGCGCTTCGCGCAGGTGAAAGGTCCAGATGCGGCCGTCGGCGCTGGTCTCCCAGCGCTCGGCGACGCCGGGTCCGGGTTCGCCGTCCTGGCGCAGGCGCGTCAGTCCTTCGAACAGATCGTCGAGCAGGTGCGCGGCCGGCACATCGGTGGAAATAGACGGGTCGATGCTGCGCATCCCGCCCGCGTCGACGGCGCGCGCCAGCCGCTGCGATGCCGCGAGGGCCGGGCCCACCTGCGGGGCGCTGCCTGCGATCCGGGGGGGATCCCCGGCAGTGCAGGCGGGAAGCACGAGCAGTGCCGCTGCCGCTAGCGTCAGCAGGGCCGGCGCGGCGAGCGGGCGTCGGCGCGCGCAGTTCACGACTTGAGCACGACCTCTTCGGGAGCGTGCACCAGGTAGCCCTGGATGTACTGCACGCCGAGTTGCCAGACCACGGCCATGGTGTTGGCGTCCTCGATGCGCTCGGCTACGGTCTGGATCGCGCGCCTGGTCGCGCCTTCGACGATGGTGCGCACCCGCTGCTGCAATTGCGGGTTGCCCGCCAGGCCCTGCATCAACGATCCGTCGATCTTCAGGAAGTCGACGGGCAGGGCGCCGAGCAGGCTCTGGGAATCGCGCCCAGCGCCGAAGTGTTCGATCGCGAACTTGACCTGGCGCTTGCGCAGCTCGCCGAGCAAGGCCTGCACCTGTGGCAGATGCCGCTCGGCCACGGCTTCCGTGACCTGCACGCACAGCCGCTGCGGCTCAGCCCGGGTCGATTTCAGCTCGCCATGGAGCCAGTCCACCAGCGTGGTGTCGAGCACGCTGTCACGTGACAGGCGCACGAACATCTGGTCGGGCTGCCGTTTGGCGATGACCTCGAGCGCGGCCCGCAGCACCCAGCGGTCGATGTTGCGCATCAGATCGTTGCGTTCCGCGGCCGGCAGGAATTCCGAGGGCAGCACCTCGCGCGCCTGGGTGTCGAGCATGCGTACCGCGACATCGAAGATTTTCTGCGTGCTGCCGGTCAGGCTGGCGATCGGCTGCTGCACCAGGTGAAAACGGTTCTCGGCCAGCGCTGCCTTGATGTGCTTGACCCAGACCTGGTCATAGGCGAGCACCCGCGTGTCCTGGTCGACGCGCTCATTGACGATGACGTGATTGCCGCCGCGGTCCGCACAGCGTCGCAATGCAGCCAGCGCCACCGCTACACCCGCATCGAGTTGCTGGTCGGCGCTGCTCAGCACCGCGAGGCCAGCCGAGCAGGTGACACGCAGGGTGCGCTCGCCAATCGTGAACACGTGCTTGGCGATGCGCTCGACCAGGCTCTCGCTCCAGGCCTCGGCATCGCGCGTATTGCCGCGTTCGAGCAGCAACAACAGGCCGGCTGCACCGAAGTGCCCGGCGATGTCGTTGGGGCCCAGCATCGCCCGGACCTGCGCGGCGTACAGCGCCAGGAAATCCTCGGTGGCGGTGACGCCATGTTCCGTTGTCAGCTCCGCGAAATTGTCCGGGCGCAGCAGCGCGAAGCAGCGCACGCCGCCCGACGGCGGCTTGGCAAGCCGTTCGGTGCACAGTCGCAGCAGGTGCTGGCGCAGCCACAGGCCGGTGCTCGGATCGCGGCACACCGCGTCGGCGAGTTCGGTGGCGAGCTGCCGTTCATCGCGCTGGTACGCGGGGACAATCAGCCGTACACAGGGATCGCCGTCGAATTCGCCCGCTGCCAGCACCAGCTCGAGGGCCACGCCGGAACCGTCGGCGAGCACCGCCCCGGCCTTCAGCAGGTGATCGCTCCAGCGGCCCTGCAGGCAGGCGGCCAGCGCGCCCTTGAGGGGCGCCTGCGATACGCTGTCGAACAGGTCCATGACCGGCTGGCCGACCTGCGCGCTGGCGTCTGCGTAACCGAACAGCTCAAGCCAGGAACCGTTGACCTGGACGACAATGCCTTCCTGCACCTGCGCGATGGCGTCGTTGGAGCGGTGCAGGACGGTTTCCAGTTGCCGGCGGTAGTCCTGGGCCGCGCGCAGCGTGTTGGTGAGCGTGCGCTCCATGCGGAAAGCGCGCAGTTCACGGTGGATGACGGCCTGGACGTGCGCGGGGCTGGCAATTGAGACCGTGTCGCGTGCACCGTGCGCCATGTCCTCGCCGGTGACCGTGCTGTCCACCTGCTCGCGGATCACGATCAGCGGCACGCCGGCGGCCATCTGATCGCGCACCGCGGCGATTTCGGCCAGCTGCTCGGCGCTGGGCGCAAAGACCACCACCAGTTCCGGGTTGAGCTGCTCGAGCGCGTCCGGCACGTCCTGGACGGCCGGTATCCAGGTGCAATGTGCCGCCAGCCCGCTGTTGCGCAGCAGGCTGTTGAGCGTTTCCACCGGGTCGCGGGAAACGCTCTGCACCAGCACCGGTACCGCCGTGCTATCGCTCAAACTAAT
>JAYTXT010000080.1:0-4130 GCA_043742765.1 Gammaproteobacteria bacterium
AGATCCGCAGTACCAGCCGAGCCCTTGTGGCGCCCGAAATACACGGTCACCGCCATGCCGCGGTCGCGGTGGTACTCGATGGTGTCGACTTCACCCATCCGCACCGTGACCGTCAGGCCCTTCTGGACACTCGCGTCGGCGTCCGCGGCCGAGGCTCCGGCCGCGCGCGCCTCAGCCAGGGCGCTGCCCACCACCTGCTGCAGTTCCGGAATACGCGTCGCGTCGACTTCGGCAGACATGGCAGAATTGTAACAGCGCGCAGCGCTTCCCTGACGCCCGGCTGGATCAGAACATGCCCATCGACGACCCCATGGATGAAGGCGACGAGCTCGCCGAGCGCCCAAGCCGCTCGGCGCGCAAACGCGCGGCCGAGCACCTGCAGAAGCTGGGCGTACGGTTGCTGTCACTGCGTGAGTCAGCGCTGGAGCCGCTCGACCTGCCCGAGGAGCTGCGCGAGGCGCTGCGGGACGCACGGCAGCTGCGGGGCCAATCGGCACTGGCGCGCCAGCACCAGTACATCGGCCGGCTGATGCGTGATCTGGACGCCGGGCCCATCGAGGCAGCGCTCGATATGGCCGCCGGGCGCGGCGGCGCGCGTGGTAAAATGCGCCGATGAAGCCATTGGTCGGCATCATCATGGGCTCGTCCTCCGACTGGGAAGGCCTGCGGCCCGCCGCTGAAATGCTCGAGAAACTCGGCATTGCCCATGAGGTGCGCGTGGTCTCCGCGCACCGCACCCCCGACCTGCTGTTCGAATACGCCGGCTCGGCCGCCGGCCGCGGCCTCGAGGTGCTGATCGCCGGTGCCGGCGGCGCCGCGCACCTGCCGGGCATGACGGCCGCGAAAACCATGCTGCCGGTGCTCGGCGTACCGGTGCAGTCACGCGCGCGCAACGGCCTCGAGTCGCTCCTGTCGATCGTGCAGATGCCCGCGGGCGTCCCGGTGGCCACTTTTGCGATCGGCGCCGCCGGTGTACCAACGCGGCGCTGTTTGCCGCCGCGATTCTCGCCGGGCGCCATCCGGCGATCGCCGCCGCCCTGGCTCAGCACCGCCAGAAACAAACCGAAGCGGTGCTCGCACACCCCGATCCGCGGACCCCGACCGCATGACCATCGGCATGGTGGGTGCGGGCCAGCTCGGCCGCATGCTTGCGCTCGCCGGCTACCCCCTGGGGCTCGACTTCCTGTTCCTCGACCGGAGCGGCGACGTGCCGGCAGCAAAGCTGGCCCCGCTGCTGGTGGGCGAGTTCACCGATCAGGCGCTCCTGCGCCGCCTGGCGAAGCGGAGCGAGGTCCTCAGCTTCGATTGGGAAAATATCTGTGTGGCGACCTTGCGCGCCGCCACGCGCGGCCTGCGCACGCGCATCAGTCCGCCGCTGCGCGCGCTGGCGACTGGCCAGGACCGGTTGGCCGAGAAACGTCTGTTCGAGCGCCTGCGGATACCGACCACGCGCTACGCGCCTGTCGCCAGTCGCGCCGGGCTGGAACGGGCCTGTGCACGCATCGGTTTGCCCGGCGTGCTCAAGACCCGGCGCCTCGGCTACGACGGCAAAGGGCAGACGGTGATCCGCAATCGCGCCGCGATTGCCCCTGCCTGGAACGCGTTGGGCAGCGTGCCACTCCTGTACGAAGAGCTGGTCGACTTCGAACTCGAGCTCTCGGCGCTTGGCGTGCGCGCCCGCGACGGCCGCGAAGTGCTCTATCCGCTGACGCGCAACTGGCACGCCGAGGGCATCCTGCGCCTGAGCGTCGCGCCCTGGGAGGCGCCGGCGCTCGAGCGCCAGGCGCGCGCTCATCTGCGCGCGGTGCTGCGCGATTTCAATTACGTCGGCACGCTGGCGATCGAGTTCTTCGTCCGCGACGGCCGCCTGCTCGCCAACGAACTCGCGCCGCGCGTGCACAACTCCGGACACTGGACCATCGAAGGCGCGGTCACCAGCCAGTTTGAAAACCATTTGCGCGCCATCGCCGGCCTGCCGCTGGGGAGCGCCGCCGCTGTCGGCCATGCCGCGATGGTCAACCTCATCGGCCGCATGCCGCCGGCTTGCGATGTGCTTGCACAGCCCGGTATCCACCTGCACGATTATGGCAAGACGCCGCGGCCGGGGCGCAAACTGGGTCATTGCACGCTGGTGGCGCCGACGGCGGCCGAGCGCAATCGCCAAACGCGTCGACTGCTGCGCAATCTGGCGCTCTCGCTGGCCGACGCTCCTTGAATTCCGTCCCCTACTGAGCGAGTCTGCGGGCCGGAGACCGAATGTACCTGGAACTATTCAAACTCGGGGAACTGCCGTTCCGGCTGAGCCCCGATCCGCAGTTCTTGTACCTGAGCAAGGCCCATGCGCGTGCCAAGGCGTACATGGAGTCGACCATCTGGTTCGCCGACGGCTTCGTGGTCATCACCGGCGAAATCGGCTCCGGCAAGACCACGCTGATCGAGACCTTCCTGCGGGAACTCACCCCGGACGTGGTGGTCGCCCAGATCAACCAGACGCAGGTCTCGGCGGTCGAATTCCTGCAGGCGGTGCTGGCGCAGTTCGGCTTCAGCCCCTTCAACATGAAGAAAGCGGAGTTGCTGGCCACGCTCAACGGCTTTCTCATCGAACAATACGCGGCCGGCCGCAGAGTCCTGTTGATCGTCGATGAAGCCCAGAACCTGAGCCTGCGCGTGCTCGAAGAAATCCGACTGCTCTCGGGCGTGGAGACAACCAAGGAAAAAGTATTGCGGATCATTCTCGCCGGGCAGCCCGAACTCAGCGAGAAGATGAATGCGCCTGAACTGGTGCAGCTGGTGCAGCGCGTACGGCTGCGATTCCACCTGACCGCGCTGTCAGCCGACGATGCGCGCAGCTACATCCTGCATCGCCTCGAAGTGGCCGGTGCGCAGGGTCGCGAAATATTCCCGCCCGAAGTTTTCGAAACCGTCTACCGCTACGCCGGCGGCGTGCCACGTCTGATCAACACGCTGTGCGACACCGCGATGCTGGCCGCGTTTAATGCCGAACGCGACCGGGTATTGCCGGAGGATATCGCGGCCGCGGTTGAGGAATTGCAGTGGGTCGAGTTCGCGGCGCGCGCCGCCGCGAACCGGCTGGCGGCCGGGGGCCGCGCCGTGGCATCGCGGCGCGACGCGCTGCCAGCCGCTGCACAGAGCGGCACGCCGGTCGCGCGCCTGCTGCTCGTGAGCAAGGGCAAGACCGTCAGTGAACGTGGGCTGTATTCAGGCCGCCTGATCATCGGCCGCGCATCAGACGCCGATCTGCGCATCGACAGCTCGGTGATCAGCCGCCACCACTGCCAGATCGTCACCAGCGATCGCCTCTGTGTGCTCGAGGATCTCAACAGCAGCAATGGCGTGCACATCAAAAACCAGCGTGTGCGCCGGCATAATCTCAATGATGGCGACGTGGTCTCGCTCGGCTTGCACCAGCTCATGTACATAGACGATCGGCCCGACTACCGCACCGGTGCCGAGGACGACGCCGCCAGCACTGGCTCACATGTGCAGCTGGCGCCGATCGGCGAGGCTACGCAGAACTAGGGCTGTTCGTCGCCCGGCTCGACGACCGGCCGGCCACGCCGCAGGTAATCTGCGCTGGTGGCCCGGTAATCGCGCCGGTGCATCCACAGCACGAGGCCTGCCACGATCGCCATGAAGCCCCCCAGGGCGCTGAGCGTGCTCCACCAGGCATCACGCCAGTGGTAGCTCGCCCACAGCAGCGCGGCGCCTGAGACGGCGTAGACGGCCGGCAGGCTCTCATAGACGGGTTTGGTCAAGCGGGGCATGGCCGGATGCTAACGCGTGGCGCGGCGGTGGTCGAATAAGTGTACGTAGACACTCAGGCGAAGCCCGCATGCTCGAGCAGGGCGGATGGACTGCTGTCGGGCGCGCCTCAGATTGGCCGGCGACAGAACGCCGGCCAATCTGGCGAACCTTGCCTTCGCTGCAGCAACGGCTTGTTGTGTAGCCGGAACCGGAAAGGGACTACCGCGTTGCCGCGACGCTCAGGCTGCGGCGCCCTCCGAAGCAGTCCATCCGCCCTGCTCGAGCGCGCGGGCTTCACATAAGCGCCTGCGTACCCGGACTCGGACACTGGGTGGCAACACAAGAACGATCGCGCCCAAAGTATC
>JAYTXT010000081.1:0-5215 GCA_043742765.1 Gammaproteobacteria bacterium
CCCAGTTTCTGCGTCGCCACGCTGGCCGTGTGGCAGACGTGGCAATCGAGCTTGGCGTGAATGCCGACCAGCGCAAACTTGGTCTGCGCCAGGTGGTCGTACTTCACCGGCCGCCACTCATCATTGCCGTGGCAGCTCTCGCACTTGACCCCCAGGCGCCCGGCATGCGAATCGTCCGCCTTGTGGCAGCCGTTGCAATCCTTCGGAATCTTGTCCTTGAAATTCCCGCTCCGATGGCACCCTTGGCAATCGATCTTCGAATGGTGCCCGAGCAGCGCGAAGCCGGTTTCCTTCTGGTGGTCGAACTGGGCTTCCTTCCAGCCCGTGGTGGTGTGGCACTTGCCGCAGTCGTCGCCACGCTCGCCGCGATGCGCATCGTCAGTGGCATGGCAGCCGACGCAGACCTTGGGCGCCGGCTTGTAGCGGCCGCCCAGGTGGCAGCCGCCGCAGCTCACCTCCAGGTGCGAGCCGGTGAGCCCGAACGCCGTCTTGCTGTGATCGAAGCGCGCACCGGTCCAGCTGTCCGGGTTGTGGCAATCGGCGCAGGTGGCGGCCAGCTGCCCCTCGTGATAGTCGTCTTTCTTGTGGCAGCTGAGGCAGGCGGGCAGTGCCTTGCGATAGGCCACACCGCTCTTGTGGCAGCTGAGACAGGCCAGCGCGCGATGCGCACCCGCCAGCCCAAAGCCCGTGCGCTCGTGATCGAACTCGAGTTTGTTCAAACGCACGATGTCACCGTCGCGCCCCAGGTGATCGGTGTGGCAGCCGACACACTTGCCCGCACCGGCGTTGGGCATGCGCCCGTGGTAACCGCGGCGATCGCGTACGTCGGCGGCGATGTCCTTGTGGCAGACCAGGCACAGCGCGCTCTGGCGGCTGCGATCAGTGCGGTCATGGCAGTTGCTGCAGGTCTCCTCGAGCTTGGCATGCGCGCTAGCCACTTTACCGGGCATGAGCAGGCTCTCCACGGACGTGGCATGTGCGGCCGAGGCGCTCACCAGGCTTGCTGCTGCCACGAATCGCACGAACCAGTCTCCTCCTGCGCGTTTCACCGAATGGGTCCCGCGGATCAGTACACGGTGACCGAAATCACATGCACGATCCCGGCCACGAGCGTCATGATGAACGCTGGCACATGCGCAAAGTGCCAGAACGAAAACAGCTTGACGTACACGCCGTGCTCGCGCACGCGCCGCGACGCATCGAGTCTGCGAGTGGCGTAACTCATCGCCGTGGCCGTGAGCCGCGCCCCATGCGTCGCCAGTGTCGGCGACTGCCGCGCCGCCTCGATGACCATGCGGCGAATCTGGCCTTCCAGGCGCCAGCGCGTCAGCGCCGAGCGCAGGCCAATGGTGACCGGGTACAGCGCCACACCTACCGCGGACTTGGCGGGTCGGAACAGCCGCTGCTCTTCCGAGTCGATCGCGCTGAGAAAGTTGGGCAGCAGCGTCACCGTGCTGGTCTGCTTGCGCAGTTGTTCGGCGGTGGCCTGCAGTTCCCCGAGCGAACTCTTGTGGCTGTCCCAGCCGGCGTGGAGGCGCGTGTAGATATAACGACCGACCAGACCGCTGCCCGAAACCAGCAGCATGCAGAACAGCGCGACATTGCTGTTGGTGCCGCCGAGTGAAAAGTTGGAGTGGAACAACACCAGCAACGGGCCGACGACACCCAGCGTCATATGCGCCTGAAACCAGCCCGGCACGCCGCCGAAGATCTTCAGCCAGGCCGCGCGCTTGCGCGCCGGATACATCAGCAGCACCAGCATCATCGAGCCGCCGACGATGCCGAGCGTATAACCAAGGCCGCGGTCCGGCGTGATGTAGCGGTCAAGGTGTCCCATGAAGCCCCACACGAGTGCGGCGATCACGGCCAGCGTAAAGGCGCGCACGGGCGAGAAATGGCGCACCACCACGCTCATGGACTAGTCGATCACCTTCTGAATGACGACGCGCACGGGCTTGCCGGACGCCGGATCGAACTGCGCGGTGACCCCCTTGAAGTCGCCCGGCGCGGGCATCGCCTGGCCGGTCCTGGAAGTGCGCGCCTCGATCGTGACCATGCCCGCGGCGGACAGATTGCGCGCGGGCAGCATGGCCTGCGAATCGTCGAGCTGGAACGATACCGGCCAGACGCCGGTGGTCGTGCGCCAAATCGCCACCGGGGGCCCCGGCGAGTTGACCGACTTTGCCACGATGAAGAGCGTCAGCCCGGCGGGAATCTTCCCCTTGAGCGCGTCGGCCAGCACGACTTGGCCGCGCACGGTCATGCCGCTGGTCACGGCCGCCGCGATTGTCCCGCCGCCGCCGGCGAGCCGCTGGTCTTCGGCAAGATTGGCCGCGATCACCTTCGCGTCTTCTGAATTCGGGCCCAGCACCGCCGCCAACCGTTCCCAGCTGCCGACCGCCGCCTGGTACTGGCGCGCTTCGTGCTGCATGCTCGCCTGGAGCCACAGTGCTTTGGGATGCTGCGGATTGAGGCGCAGCGCATTGCCCAGGTAGGTCGCGGGTGCGCCGAGGAGCGAGCGTCCATTGAGCGAAGCCGCGACATCGGCATAGTCCGCCCAGGTATCGGCGTTCATTTCGTTGCGCGAGGCGAGCTTCGCATACAGGTCGCGGGCGGTGGCGAAATCTCGTTTGTCGCGAGCGGCGCCGGCGGCCGCCACGAGCTTTGCCGCGGCGGCGGACAGCGACGCAGTCGCCGTGGCCGGCTGTGGCAGCAAGGGCCCGGGCGCCGCTGCCGCAGTGCCCGCACCGGCGGGCAGGCGCTTCTGGCGCGCCAGCGCCGCATCATCGGTCCGGCCCAGAAATTCGTAGGATTTCGCCAGCAGCTCCCAGTCGCCTTCGTTCCCGCCGCCGCTGGCGAGACGCTGCTCGAGCCCGGTCACCGCACTGTCCATGGGTCCGGCGGCCTGCTTCTGCGCCGGCGCCCCGCCGCCACTACCGCCCATCGCACCGCTCACGGTACCCGACACGTTGGCCTCTGCGGCATCCTGGTCGTTCAATTGCGGGCTGCCGAGTCTTATGTAAAGCGCGAGCGCCGCCGCGATCGCGGCCATCCCGGCCAGCGGCACCCAGCGCGGCAAAGCGCTTAGAATCGTGAGGCGCGGCCTGCCTGCGAGCCACGGATACAGCACGAAAAGCAGCGCGGCGGTCGCAAGCGCGCCGGCAGCAAAAAAGAAACTGTTACCAGCGTTCATTCTATTAAGATCTTCTTAAGTTGCCATACGCAGACTGTCACGGATTGTAAAGCCTTCTGTATGAAGATCACGCTGTCGCTAGTGCGGGACAGGTCGCAATTCTGGCGATATTTTGGAAATCTGACGACATGCCGACACGTGCGGCGACTCACGGAAGCTTAACGGCATGTACATTAGTCTTTGCTGCACGTTTTGCACAAAGCGCTGGGCTGGTTGAACCAAAGGTATGAACTCGAGCCTCATCGCCGTCTACGCCGCACCGCTGCTGGTCACCATGTCCTGGTATTTGTGGCGCTATATCCGCATGGAAAACCGCAGCCGCGCGGTGCGCTTCGAGGCGAAGGAAGCCGGGCTCCTCGAGCCCGCTTCGCTCCATCCGGTCATCGATCCGGTCCGCTGCCTCGGTTGCGGCGCCTGCGTGCGCGCTTGCCCCGAATATCCACAGCACACCGTGCTCGGTCTCATCGACAACAAGGCGTACCTGGTCGCCCCGACCGAATGCATCGGCCACGGCGCCTGCAAGTCTGCCTGCCCGGTCGACGCGATCTCGCTGGTGTTCGGCACCGAGACACGTGGCATCGACCTGCCGGTGCTCCATCCGAATTTCGAAACCGACGTTCCCGGCGTGTTTATTGCCGGCGAACTCGGCGGCATGGGCCTGATCCGCAATGCACTGGTACAGGGCGTCCAGGCGATCGAGGCCATTGCCAAGAAGGGCAATCGCGCGCCCGGCAAGCAGCTGGACGTACTGATTGTCGGCGCCGGTCCCGCAGGCTTGGCGGCGGCGCTCACCGCCAAATCGCTCAAGCTGACTTACCGCTGCATCGAGCAGGAATCGCTCGGCGGCTGCGTCTACAAGTATCCGCGCGGCAAGCTGGTCATGACCGCGCCGGTCGATCTGCCACTGGTCGGCAAATTCCACTTCCGCCAGACCTCCAAGGAGGCGCTGCTCGGCGTCTGGACCGGGATCATGCAGGCGCAGGAACTGCTCATCCAGTGCAATGAGCGCATTGAGGCCGTGGAGAAGGCAGAGGATGGCTTCGTGGTGCGCACCTCCAAGGCGGCCTACCACGCCTCGAACGTGCTGCTCGCCATCGGTCGCCGCGGCACGCCGCGCAAGCTGGCGGTACCGGGCGAAGAGTTGCCGAAGGTCGTCTACAGCCTGATCGACCCCAACCAGTACATCGGCCAGGACGTGCTGGTGGTCGGCGGCGGCGACAGCGCGCTCGAGGCGGCCGCCAGCATTGCCGAGGTGTCTGGCACGCAGGTCACGCTCTCATATCGCGGCGACGCCTTCGGACGCGCCAAGCCGAAGAACCGGCAACGCGTCGCCGCAGCAGCCGACCGCGGCAACCTCAAGCTGCTGTTGTCCTCGAGCGTCAATCATATCCACGACGACCTGGTGATTCTCGAACACGGCGGCAAACAGGTGGAGATCAGGAACAAGGCCGTCATCGTCAGCGCTGGTGGCGTATTGCCGACCGAGTTTCTCAAGAAGGTCGGGATCCGCATCGAGACCAAGCGCGGTAGCGCCTAGTTGGGCGCCGCGATGCGCGTGCGGCTGGCACTGTTGGCATGGGTTGCCGTTGTGATGGCGGGAACCGTGGCGGCCGCCGCGCCCCAGACGCCCGACGTTCTCGACGGCGCGAAGCTCGCGCTGCGAACCCGCGATTTTCCCGCTGCCATTGCCAAGCTCCAGTTGAGCGCCAACGCCGGCAACGGCGCAGCGCAGCTGCTGCTCGGCCTGGTAAACCTCAACGGCGTGGGCACCGCCATTGACCGCGTGAGCGCCGAATTCTGGCTGGCGAAGAGCGCGGCGCAGAATAACGCCACGGCAGCCTATGTGCTGGCTGCGCTGGCCGCGAACCGCGCCGGTGCACAGCCGGGCGAAGCGCAGGCCCTGCTCCACAAGGCCGCGACCTTAGGGTATCCGGCCGCCATAGAAGATGAACGCGCCGGGCGCATGCCACTCAGCCCGGATTGGGCCGGTCTCGGCGAGGCCACGCTGCATGTGGACCTGGC
>JAYTXT010000082.1:0-2690 GCA_043742765.1 Gammaproteobacteria bacterium
TCGACCGCGACGGCGCGCTGACGCTGATCGACGAAGTGCTGACGCCCGATTCGAGCCGCTTCTGGCCGGCGGCCACCTGGCAGCCCGGCGCCAGCCCGCCCTCCTTCGATAAACAGTACGTGCGCGATTATCTCGAAACGCTGGACTGGGACAAGCGCGCCCCAGGACCGCCACTGCCCGCGGCAGTGATCGCGCGGACCGCCGAGAAATACGCCGAAGCGCTCGCGCGCCTGACCGGCCCGCCGCTCAGCCCGGGAGCCTAGAGCCTTGCTGTTCTGGCAGCGTGCGCGTGCCTGGTTCGAACGCTGGCTGTTCGCACCGCCGGATCACCTCGACCTGCGCGAGCGCGCGCGCCGCTTCGCGCGCTACCCCTACGCGCTGCTGCGCGACCTGCTCGGCGGCCAGCTCAACATCCACGCCATGGGGCTGGTGTACGCCACGCTGCTGGCGCTGGTGCCACTGGTGGCTTTCAGCTTCGCGCTGCTCAAGGGGTTCGGCGCGCATCGCGAGCTGGAACCGCTGATCTACGAATTCTTCCGGCCGATGGGCGGTGCAGCCGCCGGACTCACGCGCAAGGTCATGGATTTTGCCGATCGCGTGCGCGGCGGCATCGTCGGCTCGGTGGGCCTGGCGTTCCTGATCTGGACGCTGATCGGCACGCTCAAGAAGATCGAGGACAGCGTCAACTTCGTCTGGCACGTCGAATTGCCGCGCAGCTTCATGCGCCGCATCGCCGAGTACGTGGCGCTGCTGGTGGTCGCACCGCTGCTGGTCGGCACCCTGGTCGGCATGGCGCAGCTCACCGCTGCGAACAACCCGGTGCGGATGCTCTCGCACCTGCCGCTGCTCGGCACCCTGGGCCGCGGCCTGCTCGCACTGACTCCCGTGGTGATCGTGAGCGGCGTGTTCACGGCGGTCTACGCCCTGATCCCCAACACCCGCGTGCGGCTGTTTCCCGCGCTGATCGGCGGTGTTACCGCGGGGATCCTCTGGGCCGCTATCGGCCAGATTTTCACGGCCTTCGTGCTGCTGTCGACGCGGCTGACAATTGTCTACGCCGGTTTCGCGATCTTCATCGCCGCGCTGATCTGGATTTACCTGGGCTGGCTGATCCTGCTGGTCGGCGCGCAGCTGTCGTTCTACGTACAGAACCCCAGCTACCTGCGCATCGGCCTGCGCGAACCGCGGCTCTCGAACGCCGAGACCGAGCAGCTGGCGCTCAGCATCATGTACCTGGTGGCGCGCAGCCACCTGCGCGGGGGCGAGCGTTGGAGCATCAACGCGCTGGCCGCGGAGCTCGCGCTCCCGGGCGTCGCCGTCACGCGCAGCGCCGACGCGCTCGAGGCGGCGGGCCTCCTGGTCACCACCGAGCAGGAAACACTCGTGCCCGGGCGCGACGCCGGCCACATTCCGGTGCAGGAAATCCTGGTCGTGGCCCGCGCGGCCTACAGCGTGCACGGCGATGAACGCTATGTCGCGCCGCCGGCCGTCGCGCGGCTGTACTCCGAGTTCGAGGGCGCGTGGCGCGAACGCCTCGGCACGCGGACACTCGAGGCCTGGGTGGGCGAGTCAGGCTGAGTCGCGAGCGCGATAGGCGCGGGCGAGACGCCCGGTGTGATCGAGTTCGCGCAGGTCAATGCCGCGGGTTTCATGGCCAAACAGCGCAAGCAGCAGGAGCGAGGCCGCTGCCGGCACGGCGATGAGCAGCACGGTGGTGGCAAAGACCGGAATCACGCCGGCAACGCTCAGGCCCTGGGCCAGAAGTCCGCCGAGCTTGCTGCATCCGGCTATCCAGCCGGTCGCGCGGCCCCGTACGCGCAGCGGATAGTTCTCGGCAGTGTAGGGCAGCAGGATCGAGATCGCGCCGCATGAACCCAGGATTACCAGCGTCAGCGGCAGCAGCGGGTTGGCGAGCGCGGCAACGCCGCTGTCGCGCAGTGCGAGGCCAAGGAGACCAAGCGCGGTGACGCCGATCATCGTCACCAGCGACCACTTGGTGCTCCAGGCGCTATAGAGCCAGGTGGAAATGAGGATCGTCGGCGCAGCGATCAGCGTCGACTTGGCGATGAGCGCGCTCGAGGCGCCAACGCTCCGTCCCTCGGCCACGAGCGCCGCGGGCAGCCACAGGAGCAACCCGAAGTTGACCAGCCCCCAGGCGAGCGCCGCCAGGGTCAGCGCCGCGGTCACGCCGACAAAGCGACCGTCGAGGTGCGGGAGCGCCCCAAGGCCGGGGCCTGCGGCGGCGGCCGGCGCGGCGGCCGGCGTGTTGAACACGGCGCCGAAGCGCGCATACATCGCGCGCGCTTCCTCGCCACGTCCCATCTGCTGCAGGAAGCGGGCGGACTCGGGCAACAACGGGCTCAGGGCCACGAGCAGAAGCCCGGTCGGCATGTTGAGGAACCACATGATGCGCCAGCCGAACAGCGGCTGCAGGAGCGCTGACAGCGCGCTGGCCGCGAAGAACCCGCCGACCGCACCGATGCCGCCCACCAACACCAAGCTCCAGCCGCGATGGCGCGTCGGCATGATCTCGGCGAGCAGCGCGTAGGCCACCGGCAGCATGCCGCCGGCGGCGGCGCCCATCAGCAAGCACATGCCGACGTTCCACCACAGGCTCGGCATGGCGCCGCAGATCGAGGTGCCGACGAACATCACCGAGGAGAGCAGGATGGACGCGCGGCGGCCGTAGA
>JAYTXT010000083.1:0-6413 GCA_043742765.1 Gammaproteobacteria bacterium
GGCGCCCGCTGCACCTGGTTCCTGCCGGCGTCGACGCCAGTCGCAGCGCGCAAGCAATGGATTGCCGGCACGCTCCGCCCGGCTGGCGCCGTGCATATCGACGCGGGCGCGCTGCGCGCGCTGGCCGCGGGCAAGAGCCTGTTGCCCGCTGGCGTCACCGGTACGCATGGCCGTTTCGATTCGGGCGACACGGTCAGTGTCGTCGGACTGGACGGCCGTGAAGTGGCGCGCGGCATCGCCGGCTACTCCGAGGTCGAAACCGCCAAAATCCTTGGCCGGCGGAGCGGTGAAATCGAAGCACTCCTCGGGTATCGTGGTCGCGAGGAGCTGATCCATCGCGACGACCTGGTGATCCTGCGCCATGAGTGACGTGCACGCCCTGATGCAGGACATCGGCCGGGCCGCGGTGGCCGCGGCCTCGCAGCTGGCCCTGGCCCACACCGCGACCAAGGACCGGGCGTTGCTGGCGGCCGCTGCCGCGCTGCGCACGCGGCGCGCGCAGATCCTCGCGGCCAACGACGCCGACATGGCGAGCGCGCGCGCGGCGAATCTGAGCGGCGCGCTCCTCGACCGGCTGCAACTCGATGACCAGCGCGTCGAGGCGATGGCGAAGGGGCTCGAGGAAATTGCCGCGCTCGCCGATCCGGTCGGCAGCGTCAGCGCCGAGTGGACGCGGCCAAATGCGCTGCGCATACAACGTGTGCGAGTGCCACTTGGCGTAATTGGCATCATTTATGAGAGCCGCCCCAACGTGACGGCGGACGCCGGGGCGCTGTGCCTCAAGTCGGGCAATGCCGCGATCCTGCGCGGCGGTTCCGAGAGCGGGCGCTCCAGCGCCGCAATCCACGCCTGTTTGCTGACCGGACTGGATGCGGCGATGCTGCCGGCCGGGTGTATCCAGCTGGTACCGACGGCCGATCGCGCGGCGGTCGGCGAAATGCTGGGCGGCATGCGCGAATTCATCGACGTGCTGGTGCCGCGCGGCGGCAAGAGTCTGGTGGCGCGCGTCAAGGCGGAGGCGCGCGTGCCGGTTATCGGCCACCTGGAGGGCAACTGCCACGTCTACGTTGATCGTGACGCCGACGCGCAGATGGCGCGTACCATCGCGTTGAATTCAAAGCTCCGGCGTACCGGCGTGTGCGGTGCCGCGGAAACGCTGCTGATTGATCGCGCTGCCGCGCCGGCGCTGGCGCAATCGCTGATCGCAGCGCTCCTGGCCGCCGGTTGCGAAGTGCGTGCGGACGAGGGCGCGCGCGCCTTGGGCGCCGACGCGCGGGTGCGCGCCGCGAGTGAGGCGGACTGGCATACCGAATTTCTCGACGCCATCATCGCCGTGCGCCTCGTCGCTGGCGTAGACGGCGCGATCGAGCACATCGCGCGTTACGGCTCCGCGCACACTGAATCCATCGTAACGGCCAACGCAGTGACCGCCGAGCGTTTCCTCGCGCGGGTCGACAGCGCGATCGTGCTGCACAACGCCTCGACGCAGTTCGCCGACGGCGGCGAGTTCGGCATGGGCGCGGAGATCGGCATTTCCACCGATCGGTTTCATGCGCGCGGCCCGGTGGGGGTCGAGCAGCTCACCAGCTATAAGTACGTGGTGCGCGGTTCGGGACAGGTCAGGCCGGTATAGGCAGTCGGCGTGCGCCGTAGCGCACGAGGAGCTGCGCCGACCGTGCCGGTGCGGCGAACATCAGGACTTTCGTGAGCGCATCGGCGATCGCGGCCGTCGGCGCCACCACGGACGCGGGCCGCGGCGACTGGCGCCCCGGGTCCGGGCCACCCGTGTAGTACCCGCGGTGCTCGGAGGGCCGATGCTTGCAACCCGGGTCGCTCGTGGCCAGCGCGCGGTTCCGCAACTCCAGCGCCATGGCGCTGTCGCCGGTCCTGATGATCACCGGCCAAGACAGGTCGCCAAAGACCCTCAGGTCGCCGCCGGCATTGATCAGGCCGTGGCGGATCCCAGCGCGCCGCATGGCCGCGGCAGCGAGGTCCACCGCGTAGCCCTTGGCGATGCCGCCGAAATCCACGCGGGCGTGCTGCCGCACCACTACCGCGCATGCCGCTGCCGGAAACCAATGCATGATCGAGCCGGCCCCCGGCAACGCGGGTTCGAAGAGCCCGCCAGAACGAACGCACAACTCCTGGCTGAGCCGTAGCAGGGTCACTGTCCATGGGTGCACGGGCAGCCGGCAACCCGCCGCCGCACGGTTCAGGCGGGCGAGGTCGCTCCCGGCACGCGTTGGATGCAGCAGGGATTCCACGTTATGTATAACGCTAAAAGCGGCGTTAATGGCTCTTTCGGCCAACGCGGCATCCGGCGACCTGGCTTCGATGGCCACCAGCGTACCCATGGCAGGGCGCAGCCTTGCGACCGCGTCGTCTTGACACATTCGTTAATCTTAGTAAGAATCATTCTCATTCGCAACAAAGCCCTTGAGGCGACCGGAGCCAGCACAGATGAATGACGTCGCACGCAACGGCAGAGTCCGCCTGGCTGCCGGCCTGGCCGTGTCCTTGGCCCTGGCCTGGCTCGCCACGCCCGCCCGGGCGGCTGACACCACGGCCGAACTCGAGGCACGGGTCACCAGGCTGGAATCCGAATTGGGCCAGCTCAAGGCGCAACTGGCCGAGCTGCACGCCGCCGCCCCGGCACCCCGAGCGGCCGAGGCGCCGGCGCCGGGGCCGGTGGACGGGGCGATCGGCGCGGAGGCAAGCACAGACCGGCCGTCCCTCACCTGGTTCGGATACGGCGAACTTAACTACACCAGACCGAGCGACGATCCCGGCCAGGCACGTGCCGATCTCGGGCGCTTCGTGATCGGCGCGGGTTACCGGTTCGATGAGCACACGCGCCTGCTGAGCGAGATCGAGATCGAGCACGCCGTGTCTTCCGCAAGCGACCCGGGTGAAATCGAGATCGAGCAGGCCTACATCGAGCATGAACTCGGTGGCGACGTGCGGGCGCGAGCTGGCCTGATGCTGATCCCGAGCGGCCTGCTCAACGAGAATCACGAGCCGACGCGTTACTACGGCGTGTTTCGCAACAGCATCGAGACGGCGATCATTCCCACTACCTGGCGCGAGGGCGGCATCGGTCTGCAAGGCCTCACGCGCGGCGGCTTGCGCTGGGACGCGGGCGTCACCACCGGCTTTGATCTCTCCCGGTGGGATGCCGCCTCGAGCGATGGCGCCGATTCGCCGCTCGGTTCGATCCACCAGGAGCTGGCGCTGGCGCGCGCGGCGCAGCTTTCGGTGTACCTGGCCGCCAATTACACGGGCGTCACCGGCCTGCGCATCGGCGCTTCGCTGTTCACGGGCGGCGCCTCGCAACGCCAGCCCGGTCTGCCCGACAGCCGCGTGACGTTGTGGGAAGGGCACGCGCGCTGGCAGCCGGGCGCCTGGGATTTCTCCGCGCTCTACGCGCGCGGGCACATATCGAACACGGCGGCGTTCAACCTCACGCTGGCGGGCAACCCGACGCTCGTGCCGGAAACGTTTTTCGGTGGCTACCTCGAGGCGGCCTGGCGAGCGCGCGTGGGCCGGGACTGGCCGCTCATTCCATTCCTGCGCGTCGAGCGCTTCAACACCGGCTCCGCCTACGCGTACCTCGGCCCTGCTCTGACGCCGGCCGCGCGACGCGACCAGACGGACTACACGGGCGGCGTGCAAATCGAGTTCGCGCCGGGCGTAATACTGAAGACCAATTACGTGGATTTTACGGACGGGCGTTCGCTCGACCGGTTCGACCTCGGCCTCGGCTATGAATTCTGACGCCCGGTGTTGGCGGTTTGCTGGAGGCTGCACGTTGGCACTCATCGTGCCGGCGCCCGCCGTCGTGGCGGCGCAGTACCTGTCGCTGCTCGCGGCACAGCGGGCCGTGTTTCCGGAAGCCACCGGTTTCGAGGCCCTGACGCTGCAGTTGACGGCGGCGCAGCGCCAGGAGCTGGTGACGCGCGCCGGCGCGCAGCCGCCGCGCGGGCGCCTTGCGGTGTGGCGCGTGCAGGGCCCGGATGGCGCGCTGGGTTTCTTCTTCACCGATGAGGTGGTCGGCCGGCAGGATTTCATCGACTATGCGCTGGGCATCAACGCCGATGGGACGCTGCGGACGCCGGAAATCATGAACTACCGCGAAAGCCACGGCGGTGAAATACGTAATGCCGCCTGGCGCGGCCAGTTTGCACGCCGGCGCGACGGGGCGGCGCTCCGACCCGTGCTCGACATCCGCAATATCGCCGGCGCCACGCTCTCCTGCGCCCATGTGACCGCCGGCGTGCGTTACCTTGCCGCGCTCTGGCAGGTCGTTCTGCAGGCCGCGCCGGTACCACCGCGATGATCCGGCGCGTCGCGCGTCAGTCAGTGGCCATGGCCGGCGAGTACGGCTCGCTGCTGTCGCGCCGCATCAGCGTTGCGTTGCTCGCAGCGCTGGCCGTGCTGTGGCTGTCGGGTGTGCTCTGGCTGCTGCTGCACTATGTGTTCGCGCAGCCCGGCGAGTTCGGCGTGATCCGCCACCCGCTCGAGGCGCCGGTCCTGCTGGTGCACGGCGTGATCGCCATGCTGGCGCTGTTCCTGCTCGGCTGGTTCGCCGGCCGGCACGCTGGTGCGGCGAGCAGCGGACGGCGCGTCGGCAGCGGCTGGCTGCTCACGGTGCTGACCACAGTGCTGGTCGTGGCTGGCTGCGCGCAGCTGTTCCTGACAAGCGCGATCTGGCAGGCCAACATCGCCGTGGTGCATGAAGTGCTAGGCGTAGCACTGCTCCTGCCTGTGTTCGTGCATGGGCGCCGTGCTAGCGCGGCTTCCCGTGAGCGTGATGCTCCGCGGGATGGTCATGGTGCGCATCCTCAGCGTGGTCGTCATGCGTCGGGGCGGAGGCACAGCGCTCGCAGTTGACCCAGCCGGAGTCCCCGTTCTGGTAGTGTTCTTTTTTCCAGATCGGCAACCGGTGCTTTACCTCATCGATGATGAAGCGGCAGCCGCGGAACGCCTCGTCGCGGTGCGGTGCCGCGACCCCGACCCAGACCGCGACCTCGCCCAGTTCCAGTGCGCCGACCCGATGCACGCACAGCGCGCCATGCAGCCCGAAGCGCGCGCGCGCCTCGGCGATAATGCGCTCGCCCTCGCGCACCGCCAGCGCCGCGAATGCCTCGTACTCGAGCCGCATGACGCGCTGCCCCTCGTTGTGATCGCGCACCCAGCCCTCGAAGACGACGAAGCCGCCGCAAGCCGGATCGGCGAGCTCGTGGCGCAGCGCGCCGGTGTCGAGTGCTGTGCCGCTGAAGCGAAACGCGCTCATCCGCCTGCCACCGGCGGCAGGAACACCACGTTATCGCCTTCGGCGAGGATTCGCGACCAGTCGGCAAACTCCTCGTTGACCGCGACGCGCAGCTGCTCGGGCCGCAGCTGCAGTCCGTGCCGCGCCCGCAGTTCTTCGTAGAGCTCACGCGCATCGCGCGCGCGGCTGCTCACGGTCTCGGCATTGCGCCCGGCCTGTTCGCGCAACAAGGCAAAATACTGGATCTGCAGCGTGCGCGACGCGGGCGGCGCAGCGAGGCCGGCATCGTCTGCGCCGGCGCCCAAGCGGCCGCGCGCTTGCTGGTATTCCTCGGCGGTGTTGATGTTGTCGAGCGCCTGCGGGTTGCGGAGCGTGAGCAGCGCGGCATCGGCGTTGGCCAGGAAGTCGCGCGGACAGCGCCGGTCGGCGCCGATCCACGCATCGATCGCCGCGCGGCTTGCGGGTTCGTAGATCGCGCACAGCGGCTCGGGCTTGCCGTCGTGGCTGCTGCGGAACGCGGTGGCGAGGCTGCGTGGTTCGCGCGCGGCGATCAGCTGCTGGAGCGTCGCGGCGTCGAGGAACGGCAGGTCACAGGCCAACACCAGCCACGCGGCGGTCGGATGCGCGTGCAGCGCAGCGTGGATGCCGCCGATGGGGCCCAGATCGGGCAAGGCGTCGACGATGCATTCGTACGCTGCGCGCTGCGGGTCGGCGAGCTGGTCGGCGCGCACCGATACGAAGGTGCGCGCCACGAGCGGCTCGAGCAGGGCCATCGCGCGCGCCAGCTGCGATTGTCCGGCGTACTCGAGGTTTGCCTTGTCGCGCTGCATGCGCCGGCTGCGTCCGCCGGTCAGCAGCAGGCCGAAGAGCGGCGCGCTCATCGCGCCTTGCCCACGGCGCGGCGCCCACCCGACTTGTGGAGCAGGCGCACTTCGACGATGCGGATTTCGTGCGACAGCGCCTTGCACATATCGTAGATGGTGAGCGCCGCCACGCTGGCGCCGGTGAGCGCTTCCATTTCGACGCCGGTCTTGTGGTGCGTCTCGACGCGACAGCGGATCCGCAGCTGGTTGCGCGCGCCGCGCGCGATGTCGATGTGGCAATGCTCGATCGGCAGCGGGTGGCAGAAAGGGATGATTTC
>JAYTXT010000084.1:0-5198 GCA_043742765.1 Gammaproteobacteria bacterium
TTCACGACGCAGTTGTTCGCCGGCAATCCCGCCGGTGTGGTGCTTGACGCGCAGCTCCTGGACGCGCGTGAGATGGCCCTGCTCGCGCGCGAACTCGGCAGCGCCGACACAGCTTTCGTGCTTCCGCCCGATGCCGCCGACCACGACCTGCGGGTACGGTTTTTCACGCCGCGCGGCGAGACCGGTTTTGTCGGCCACGCGACCATCGCGGCGCATGCCGTAATCGACTCGCTTGGGCTGCCGCTTTGCCGGCGGCAGAAGCAAAGCGCCGGCCTGGCTGCGATCGAGAGGCTCCCCGGGCCACAGGGCACGCGCTACGCCTTCAGCCGTCCGCCGCCGACCCTGCAAGGCGCTATTGCACGCGACATGCTGTTGCAGATTGTCGCCGCGCTCGGTGTGACTCCCGATGAACTCGAAACAACCTGCCCGCCTGTCGTGGCGGGCGCGACCGGCACCCGCGCGTTGATCGCCCTGCGTGATGGCGCGGTGCTGGCACGTCTCAAGCCCGACCTGGCAGCACTATCGGCGTTGTCGGCCGCCGGCTGCCCACCGGGATTCTTCGTCTATACGCTGGCGCCCGCGGTGGCCGACTGCGATACCGAGGCGCGCATGTTCTGTCCCGCCATCGGCATCGATGAAGATCCGGTCAGCGGCAACGCGCACACGCTGCTGGCGATGCACCTGCTGGCGCTCGGGCGCGTGCCCGAGCGCGCAGGCCAGCTGGCATTCACCAGTCGTCAGGGGCACCACCTCGGGCGGGCGGGCGAGATCGAGGTCAGGATCGAGCGCGCCGCCGGATCCGTGAGCAGCGTGCGCGTGGCCGGCAGCGCCAGAATCGTTTTCCAGGCCAGCATAGAGCTGCCACCGCCGGGTCGGTGACGAAGCCACCGGCTGGAGCGGTAACGGCCGCTAGAGTTCCCGCAGTCCCTCGGTGACCGACATGCGCGCGGCGCGCAGCGCGGGAAACAGCCCGCCGAGCAGCCCCATCGCCAGCGCCCATTTCAGGCCGCGCCACAGCAACTCGGGCGTAACCTGGAACGCGAAGACGATCTGCGTGAAATTTGCGCCCAGCGTGGACGCGGTGTAGTTATCGAACAGCACCCAGGCGATGGCAGCGCCGATCACGCCGCCGAGCGCTGCGAGCAGCATGGTCTCGAGCATGACCGACACCACCACCGGCACGGCGCGGAAGCCCACGGCACGGAGCGTGGCGATCTCGCGCGTCCGTGAGGCCACCGCGGCGTACATGCTGTTGAGCGCACCGAACACGGCGCCGACGCCCATGATCAGCCCGATGGCCGTGCCCAGCACGGTGATCAACTTGGTCAATTGCGCGGATTGTTCGCTGAAATAATCGCGCGTGGTCTTGGCGTCGACCTTGAGGCGCGGATCGGTGGCCAGCGCCGCCTTGAAAGCCTGGAAAACACCGGCGCTGGTGAGCTTGACGGTGACCGAGGTCGAACTGCCGCCGCGCCGGTAGGTGGGCCCGACCACATCGACATCGCCCCACAGATCCGAATCGGTGGCGCCGCCCCCCTCGAACTCGCCCACCACCTGCCACAGCTGCCCGTTGAGCCTGAGCGTCGAGCCGACACTGACGCCGGCGAACTCTTCCTGCGCCCGCTTGCCGACGATCAACTCCCGCAGCCCCGCAGTGAAGCGGCGTCCGGCCACCATGCGCAGCCGCGGCCGCAGGTCCCAGGCGCGCTCGCCCACGCCACGCAGCTCGACATTGGCATCGAGACCGGTGCTGCGTTTGGGCAGGGCCGCCACCACCACCAGCTCGCTCGAGGCGATGGGCTGGCCGCTCGCGGTCTGCTGCACCTGCGGTTGCTGCGACACCAGCACCATGGTGTCGTGGCTGAGCACGGAGTTGAGTTCGGTTTGCGCTCCAGCGCGCAGCACGATGGCCGTGTCGTCGCTCCCGCCCTGGCGGAGCGTCGCCGAAAATCCCGCGGCCATGGCAAGCAGCGCGACCAGCACGCCGACCACGCCGGCGATACCGACGACCACCACCGAGGACGAACCCAGCCGCCGCGGGATGGTTGAAATACCCACTTGCGTCGCCGACCAGGCCTGGCGCCCGGTGCGCGTGCCAGCGAGCCAGGCCGCCAGCGGCAGCAGCAGCACCGGCAGCACCCAGCCAGGCACCGAGAGGAGCAGCGCCAGCGCGCCGATCACCAGCACCCATATGCCGAGCCAAACGGCCATTTGGAGCCAGCGGTTGCGACGCTGTGCCATGACCGGACTCAGCGCCCCGCCAGTGCGTCGACGATGCGCAGGCGCAGCCCGCGGTAAGCCGGCAGTGCGCCGACCACGATGCCGATCATGACCATCATGCCGAGCGACCGTACCCAGACCGCGACTGCCGACACGATCGGCGGCAGCACGAAGCCGCTGGTCGCCTCCAGCGCCGCCGCAACGCCGCCGGCCAGCAGCACGCCGATCACGCCACCCAGGAGCATCAGCAGCATCGATTCGGCCAGCAGGAGCCCCAGCACGCTGCCACTGGTGAAACCGATTGTCTTGAGTATCGCCAGCTCAGGTATGCGCTCGCGCACTGCCTGCGCCATGGTGTTGCCGGTCAGCAGGATCAGCGTAAAGAACACCGCCGCCATGATCGCGCCGACAATCAGGCCGATATCGCCAAACTGGCTGGCGAAGGCGAGCTGGAAGGCGCGCTCGCTCTGCGTCTTGGTTTCATGGTCGGAATTGACGGAAATCGCGTCGATCGCCTGCGCGATCGCATCGGCCCGCGCCGGATCACCCACCCTGACCACGTACCACCCCACGCTGCCGTTGCCGAAGGCGCGCGCCTCGTCGAAATAATCCCAGTTGAACAGCAGCGCTTTTTCCTGCGCCCGCTGCTTTGGATCGGCTATCCGATAGATTCCGACCAGGTCGAGAGTCCAGGTGTTGTTGCCATCTTTTTGCGGAAAAATGGTGCCCTGCAAGGGGATCTTGTCGCCCACTTTCCAGTTGAACTGCTTCGCGAGCGCCGCGCCGACCACGGCACCGGTGCGCGTGTTGCGAAACGCGGCGCGCTGCTCAGGGCTCATGCGCCATTCAGGATAGGCATCCAGGAAGTTCGGCGCCACGGCCTCGTTCGGGAAGAAATTCTTTGGATCCTGGTAGATGCCGCCAAACCAGTTGGCGTAAGTCACATCGGCCACGCCGGGCACGGCCTGGATCCGTTCCAGCAGGCTCTTCGGCAACTGCATGGTAAAAGTGATCTTGGAGATGGTCACCAGCCGGTTGAGACCGGCGACGCTGTTGCCTGCGCCGGCGAAGGCGCCGCGCACCGAGTCGAGCAGGCCAAATAGCAGGAAGGCCGCCACTACCGACAGCAGCGTAAACAACGTGCGCGTCTTGCGCCGCAGCAGCGCCGCCCAGACCAGCTGCAGGTACTTCACGCCGCCGGCCGCTGGGCGTTGTCGGCCAGCGTGCCCTTGTCCAGGTAAACCACGCGGCGTGCGAACTCGGCCGCCTTCGGATCATGCGTCACCATGATGATGGTCTTGCCATGATCGCGATTGAGTTGCTGCAGGAGCGTGAGCACTTCCGCGGCCGACTGGCGGTCAAGGTCGCCCGTGGGTTCGTCGCAGACCAGGAGTTCGGGATCGGAGACGATGGCGCGCGCGATGGCTACGCGCTGCTGCTGGCCGCCAGAGAGTTCACTGGGTTTGTGGACCGCGCGGTCGGCAAGGCCGACCAGCTGCAGTGCAATGTCAGCGCGCTGCCGCCGCTGGGCGCCGGACAGGCGCGTCAGGAGCAGCGGCAATTCGACGTTGCGGCGCGCCGACAGCGTGGCTAGCAGGTTGTAGAACTGGAACACGAAGCCGACATGGGACGAGCGCCACCTGGCCAGCGCGTTCTCTGACAGCCGATCAAGCCGTTCCCCGCCCACGGTGATATTGCCGCCGGTAGGCCCGTCCAGCCCGCCGATGAGATTCAGGAGTGTGGTCTTGCCCGAGCCGGACGGACCCATGAGCGCGACAAAATCACCGCTCTCGATGTCCAGGTCGATGCCATGGAGCACCTCGACCTTCTGCAAGCCGCGCGTGTAGGTCTTGCTGAGATTCCGCAAATGAACCAGTGCACTCATGAATGATCGCCTGCTGAATGTCTGTGTTTGGGCCGCGGCCGCGCGGCTACTTGGCGGGAGCGGCGGTGGTCACGCGCGAACCATCGGTAAGGCCCGTGGGCGGTGCGCGCACCACCTGCATGCCCGCCTCGATACCGCTGACGGAGCGCAGGTCGCCGTACACCTGCCCGGGCGTCACCGCCTTTGCCTGCGCGCGACCGTCTGCCACGACATAGACTGCGCTGCCCCCGGAACTGCCGCCACCGCTGACCACCGCCGTAGCCGGCACCAGTACGCCGGGAACTGCCGTCGGCGCGGCGCCCGGGAGCGATCGTGGCTCGAGGAACGAGACGCGCACACCCATGTCCGGCAGGATGCGCGGATCTTTCTGATCGAGCGCCACCCGCACCTTGACCGTCGCCTTGTTGCGATCCGCCGTCGGGATGATGGCAATCACGTGGGCGGGAATGTTCCAGTCGGGATAGGCATCCAGTAGCGCCTGCGCGCTTTGCAGCGGCTGCACCCGATTGATATAGGCCTCGTTGACGTCAACTTCAATTTCAAGCGAGTCCATATCGACGATGGTGCCGACACCGGTACGCGTGAACCCGCCACCGGCCGAGATGGGCGAGATGATCTCGCCGGCCTGCGCCGCCTTGGCGACGATCACGCCGGTGAACGGCGCCCGCACCGTGCAGTAGGCGAGTTGCACCAGCGCGCCGCGCAACGACGCCTCGGCCACCGCGATCTGCCGCTGCTGCACCTGCAGCTGCGCCTCGAGCGTGGCCTGCTGCGTCTGCGCCGCTTCCAGCGCCTGCCTCGAGATCAGCTGGCGGTCGATGAGTTCCTGGCTGCGTTGGGCGTCGCGCCGCGCCTGCGCCAGCTGCGCTTCGAATTGTTTCGCCAGCGCCTGCGCTGAATTCAGCTGCGCGCGTGACTGGGCGACGCTGGCCTGCAGGGCTGAGTCATCGAGGCGCGCCAGCACCTGCCCGACCTTCACATGCTCGCCTTCCTCAATGAGCACCTCCCTGAGGGTGCCGGTGATTTGCGCCGAGACGGTCGCCTGCCGCCGCGCCGTGACGTAGCCGCTCGCCTGCAGGATCGCGCTCGGGCC
>JAYTXT010000085.1:0-2163 GCA_043742765.1 Gammaproteobacteria bacterium
GGAGCGGCGTCGGCCTGCGTGCGCTCACGCCGCCGGCGGCCGAGCTGCAAAGCGGCGACCGGCTGCGCCAGCGCATCGCCGTCAACCTCAACGGCCTGATGAGCGAAGATGTCGCCGTGGAATTCGTGGCGCGGCGCACGCTGCCCCGCACGCGCATGGAGTGGCCGGCGCTGTCCTCGTATGGCCGCGAAGTGCAGGACGACGTCTGGCGCGCGCGGCTCAAGCCCACGGGCGAGACCGAGGGCGACGGCGCACAAGTGTTCGAACTCGACGCTGCGCCGCCGACATCCGGGCAATTTGCGCTCGAGTTCCGGGTGCGGCCGGAGCATGCGTTGCAGGGGCATCCACTCGAGATGGGGCTGATCAAGCGGTTGTAGCAGCGCGCACGGGCTTGCGCTGGTGTTGCTCCAGAATGTGGTCGGGCGCGCTGCGCGTGCCCTCGCCCACAGCGGCCGCGATGGCTTGTTGTCGAACCGCGAGAATCAAAAGCAGCACTGCATCGCGGCTACGCCGTGGGCTCGGCGCCCTCCGACACATTCTGGAGCAACACCAGCGCAAGCCCGTGCGCATTACTACAGGCGCTTGATATTCAGGTGGGGCTAGGCCAGGAAACCCACCTCCTTCTGGCGGCGCAGCGCGAGAATGCGAACCTCATCCCGGGGGATGACAAAGCGGTAGAGCGCTAGGTAGCCGGTTTGCCCGTAGGAAATGATCAGCTCCCGGATCTCGCCCTCAATACGCCGCCCAATGAGAGGGTGCGAGGCGAGATTGTCGACAGCAGACTGGATGGCGATCACAGCGGCGCCGGGATTCTCGTCGCGGAGGAACTTGAAGATCCGCTCGATGTGCTGTAAGGATCGAGCGGAATAAACTACCGTTGCCACGGCTTCGGTTTCGCCGCCGCTTCCTCTCTGGCGAGACGTCCCATCCAGGCGTGAACATCCTCAGCCCGATACACCTGGCCGGTGCGCTCGATCTCTACGTCCGCCGCCACGGCTTCCTTGACGAGACGCTGTATCTGCTCCGCGTAGGCGGCGTGCCGCTCTACCGCCTCGACGATCATACTGTGCGCCGACCGGCCGGACTGCTTTGCCAGCGCCTGCAGGCGCGAGCGCAGTTTCGGTGGCAGTCGAATCGTGGTGGTGGCGGACATGGAGTGACTTCCAGGGTATCAGGGCATTGTGTTACAAAAGTAGCACCCGGCAGGATGCGAAGCAAGCCGACAGACACGTCCTCAAGCAAGTGCCGAAACTGCTGACAACAATGTGAAATGCGCCGTGCACTACACGTAGTGCCATGGTAGAATCGTGGCTCACACAAGCATCGGGGCACCCATGACACATCCGCTATCGATCCGGCTGGAAAAGGCGCTTGACGTCCGCCTCGAGCGGTTGGCGAAGGTGACCGGTCGTACCAAGTCGTTTTATGTCAGGCAGGCTATCGTCGATCAGATCCAGGACCTGGAAGACGCCTACCTGGCGCGCAAGGTCGTCGCGCGCGTGACGGCTGGCAAGGAGCGCGTGATCGCCCTTGAAGAAGTAGAGCGCGAGCTTGGCCTGGAAGATTGAGCTGGCCGAAAGCGCGGTCAAGCAGCTTCGCAAGCTTGACCCCTCCGTTGCGCGGCGTATTGCAGTGTTCCTGCGACAACGGCTGGCTTCTGCACGCAACCCGCGCGTGCTCGGCGCGCCGCTGAAGGGGGCGGAATTCGGTGAGTTCTGGAAGTACCGGGTCGGAGACTACCGGCTCATCGCCCAGATAGACGACCAGCAGATGCGAATCCTGGTGGTTCGTCTGGGCCACCGCCGCGAAATCTATCGCTGAGTCACCAGCCTGGCTCTGCGCCCGCACGGTGCGCTTCCAGCGACATCGCCTCGCACGCATGCCCACGCGTGCCGGCGATCACCCTGGCGCGAAGATCACTCCGGCCAGCGGCGGCAGCGTGACCACGATCGAATGCGGCTGCCCCTGGTAGGGGATAGCAGAGGCCTGCGCGCCGGTGCCATTGCCCAGATTCCCGCCGCCGTAAAAGCCCGAGTCGGAGTTGAACACTTCGCGGTAGTGGCCATTGTGCGGCACGCCGAGGCGGTAGCCGGTGCGCGGCACCGGTGTGAAGTTGAGCGCGACGAGCAGATGCTGGCCGTCGGCCCAGCGGGCGAAGCTCAG
>JAYTXT010000086.1:0-11235 GCA_043742765.1 Gammaproteobacteria bacterium
GTGCTGGATGAGGTCATCAACGACACGCCGACCTTGTTGCGCGCCGTTTCCGAACGTGCGATGGACGTCGTGAACCTCAAGATCAGCAAGTTCGGCGGACTCACCAGGACCAGACTGGCCCGGGACCTGTGCGTCGAACTCGGTGTCGCGATGACGATCGAGGACACCTGGGGTGGGGACATCGTCACAGCCGCGATCGCACATCTTGCGCACAGCACGCCCGAGGCACTGCGGTTCACAAGCACAGATTTCAACAGCTACGGCACAATCTGCACGGCCGATGGAGCGCCCCAACGCGTGAACGGTCGGATGGCGGCCGCGATGACTCCCGGCCTTGGCGTACGGCCGCGCGCGGACGTACTGGGTGCGCCGGTTCTCTCTTTTCACTAGCACTGTCAGCAGCCAGAGGACCCATCCATGAGGCCCGAAACAGGCATGCTGCTGGCCGCGCTGGGCGTGCTCACCGTCTGGTATGTCGCGCGCTGGCTGATGCTCGAGCGCGAACGTCGCCGCGCTTCCCGGAGCGCCGCGCGCCGGCCCAGCCTGGAAGATTACACACTCGGCTTCGTCACCAACTTCTTCGATACCCTCGGCATCGGCAACTTCGCGCCGACGACGGCGTTCTTCACGCTGCGTGCGCGCGTCAAGGACGAGGACATCCCGGGCACCCTGAATGTCGGTCACGCCCTGCCGGTCGTGGCCGAGGCTTTCATCTTCATCTCGGTCGTCGCGGTCGACCTGGCGACGCTGGCGTCCATGATCGGGGCGGCCGTGCTCGGCGCCTGGTCAGGGGCTGGCGTCGTGGCCCGGCTGCCCAGGCGGGCGATCCAGGCCTGCATGGGCGTGGCGCTACTGGTCGCCGCGATGCTCTTCGCTGCCAAGAACGCGGACTGGTTGCCGATTGGTGGCGACGCTCTGGGCCTGCGCGGTGCGCTGCTGATATTCGCGGTCGGCGTCAGCTACGCGCTTGGCGCCCTGATGATGCTTGGCATCGGCTTCTACGCGCCTTGCCTGATCCTTGTCAGCCTGTTGGGGATGAATCCACTTGCTGCCTTTCCGATCATGATGGGCGCCTGTGCGTTCCTGATGCCGATCGGTGGCGAGCGATTCCTAAGATCGGGACGTTACGATGGCAGCGCCGCAATCGGGCTCGCGCTAGGCGGCATTCCGGGCGTCCTGATCGCGGCCTTCATCGTCAAATCGCTCCCCCTGGTGGCGCTGCGCTGGCTAGTCGTCGTTGTCGTGCTGTACGCGTCCATCCTGATGCTTCGCTCAGCCACACGCGCGAGCTCAATCGCGCCGGCAGGCGATTGAATTCACGGTTTCCCGGCCGGCGCCGAGCGGGGCGCATTGCCCGTGGCAATGTACTCGTCGAGCTGCCGCTCGAGCACCGGCAGGGGGACGCTACCGTTGTCCAGCACGGCGTCGTGAAAGGCGCGCACATCGAAGCGCTCACCCAGCGCCGCGCGCGCTCTGGCGCGCAACTCGAGGATCTTTAGCTCGCCCATCTTGTAGGCCAGCGCCTGTCCGGGCCAAGCAATGTAGCGATCCGTCTCGGTGCGCACTTCCTGCATGGACAGCGCCGTGTTGTCCGCAAGATACTGCTGGGCGCGCTCACGCGACCAACCCATCGCGTGAATGCCGGTGTCCACCACCAGGCGGCACGCACGCCACATTTCGTAGGAGAGCCGCCCGAAATGATCGTACGGCGTCTTGTAAATGCCCATCTCTTCGCCGAGCTTCTCGGAATAGAGGCCCCAGCCTTCGCCGAATGCATGCGAATAGAAGTCGCGGCGGAACGGCGGCACGTCTTCGAGTTCACGTCCCAACGACCCCTGCAGGTGGTGACCGGGAACGGCCTCGTGCAGAGCCAATGCGGTCAGCGAATAGAGCGGTCGCTTGTCGAGGTCGTAGGTATTCACCCAGAATTCTCCGCCGGCGCGGCCGCCAATGGGCGGTGGTGAATAGCGGCCGCCAGTGTAATTGGGCGCAAGTTCTGCGGGCACCGGCTGCACGCTGTAGGGCATGCGCGGAAGCTTGCCGAAATACCCGGGTAACAGACCGTCGATCTGCTTGGCAATGTATGAGGCATCCTTGAGCAGTTCCTCGGGCGTGTGCGCGTAGAACTGCGGATCGGTGCGCAGGAACTGCAGAAAGGCCGGAAAGTTCCCCTTGAAGCCTGTCTGCCGCATGACAGATTCCATTTCCTTCCTGATGTGCGTCACTTCGTTCAGCCCGATTTCATGCACCTGCGCGGGCGTCACATCCAGATTGGTGAAGAACCGAACCAGCGCAGTGTAGTAGGCTTGACCTTGAGGCAAATCGCCGGCGCCAAGGCTCTGGCGCGCGGCCGGTTGATATTCGTCGACGAAGAATCTGAGCAACCGTTTGTAAGCAGGGATCGCATCGCTTTGAATCGCGGTGCGCCCGGCGGCGATGAGTTGCTCGCGACGCGCAGCAGGTATGGTATCCGGCATGCGCCTGAAGGGTTCAAAAAACGGTGTCTGCTCCGCCGATGAGTATTGCTGATTGTCGAGAATCTGGATCATGCCAGGCATGATGACAGCCGGCAGTGTGAACCCGGCTGCAAGGCCAGTGCGCATGTTTGCCTGCTGCTGGGCGAAATACGCGGGGATCGCCCGCAGTCGCGCGATGTAATTGTCGTAGTCACGCGCGGTCGTCATGGTGACGCCGGCGGCCATGCGCATCACTTCGATGTGGAATCCCTCATCGCTTGTCAGCGGGATACGCCAGGATTGATAAGGCTCCAGCGCCAGACGATGATGGATCTCGAAGTCGAAGACGTCGTAGTTCACGCGGTTGGGCGGCGTGAGCGCCTTGCGGTCAATCGCCGACAGGCGGCGTGCGTAATCGCGGTTGCGCTCGTTCCGGCTCATGAAGTCAGACGGAGTGACTGCAGGCAGCTGATCGTCGTAGCTGCGAACCCCAGCCTGGGTGGCGTACAGGGGATTATTCTGCATGCGCTCAGCCCATTCGTCGGCGATCAACACGCGCAGTGTCTCGTCAGCCGGCCCGGGTTTTCGCATAGCCGCCGGGCTTTCACACGCGACACAGAACAACATCAAGTACGCGACAGTAAGGCATCGGGCGTTCATGGGTCTTAATGATACCCGCCAATGCGTGGCGGCACATAATGGCAACGCGGGATAAGCAGGATCGACTGATCCCCAACGCGGATGTCGCTGTCCGCTCCGCAGTGTGTCCGGCTTGGGTTCAACGATTCTGCCATTTACGTGGAGGCAGGAGGTGTGGAAGACCTGGTTGCCGCGAGCGGCTGAATGGTCAAGTGCGGTAAGATCGGCGGTCGGAATCCGGACCGCCTGAGATCCGGTATCTTCCCGTTTGTCCCCAAGGAGCACGCCCATGAAACGCATTCTCTTCGGCCTTGTCATCTCTATCGCATCGATCATGCCTGTGCTGGCGGCCCTGAAGGCGGGCGAGGTGGCGCCAGAATTCTCGGCGCAGGCTTCTGTGGCAGGCAAGGCCTTCGACTATGTCCTGGCCGATGCGCTCAAGAAAGGTCCGGTGGTCGTGTATTTCTACCCTTCGGCCTTCACCGAGGGGTGCAATGTGCAGGCGCACACGTTCTCAGTGCACAAAGGCGATTTTGATGCGGCCGGGGCGACGATCATCGGCGTCTCGCTCGACAGCATAACCCGTCTCAACGCCTTTTCGGCGGACCCGAAGTACTGCGCGGGTAAGGTCGCGGTGGCCTCGGATGCCGATGGCCAGATCGTCAAGGCCTACCAGCTGAAGGTGGAGAGCTCCGCCGAGCCATTCAAGGACACGCGCGGTATCGTCGTCGATCACGATTTCGCGGAACGTACGACGTTTGTCGTGACCCCGGATCACAAGATCTACAGCACCATCGGCGGCATGGAACCCGCCGCGAATGTGGCGGCCGCGCTCAAGGCCGTCCGGCAGCTTTCGAAAGCCAGGACCATGTAGTCGGCGGTCCGCAGGTGCGATAGGCGAGTGACGGGCGAGCTGCAGGAAGTTTTTCGATCGGCCAACCGCTCAGCCTGCGCGGACCGCGCGCTCGTGCTCACCGCCGTGGGCATCGACAACGCGATCCGCTTTGATGGCCTGGAATACAGCCTCTGCGTCAATGCGTCGGACGCAACCTGGGCAGTGGCGCACCTGCGCCAGTACGCGACGGAGAATCGCCCGGCGCCACCGCACCCTCCGGCACCGCGCCTGCACGAGCACGCATGGGTCGGAGCCGTGTTGTACGCGGCCGTGCTGCTGGGTGTCGCGCTGGCGATCTCGAGCGGGCTGTGGCGCCCGGATGCATTCGAGCTCGGGGCGCTCGACGCGGGGCGCGTGCAAGGCGGGCAGTGGTGGCGCGTGTGGACGGCGCTGACGCTCCATCTGGACGCCGACCACATCGTGGCCAATCTGGGCGGCGGCATCTGGTTTGGTTACCTGGCCGCTCGCCAACTCGGCAGCGGCACGGCGTGGCTCCTGATCGTCAGCGGCGCGGCGCTGGCCAATGGACTCGAGGCGGTATTGGGCCCCGCGACGCACCGCGCCGTGGGCGCCTCGACCGCAGTGTTCACCGCGCTTGGCCTGATGGCCGCGCATTCGTGGCGGACTCGCCTGCATCTGCGGCAAAGCCGGGCCCGACGATGGGCGCCACTCGTGGCCGGCACGGTGCTGCTCGGGTGGCTCGGCACGGCGGGCGAGGGGACCGATATCGTCGCCCACGCGATGGGATTCATGGTCGGGTGTCTCCTGGGGGCCGTCGCGGGATTCGCTGCCGTGGCGCGAATCCTCAATCGAATGCCACAATGGCTGGCGGGGACGGGCGCGCTCGTTTCCCTTGCCGTCGCCTGGGCTTATGCGCTGGCGAATTGAACAAATCCCCGATCTATCCGTCTATTCAAGTGATCACACCAACCCCAGGCCGCCGCCCCTTACGCGGCAGGAGAGATTCATGAAGACCATCCGACCTATCCATCACGTTCGCGGTGCGCTCATCGCTTGCACAGTCGCGCTCCTATGGACGGCGGGCGCGGCTCTCGCAGCCGAACCGAAGCATGCCGACCGACCCGCACCGACTCATGAAATGCGCGAGAAGATGGCGGGCGCTCACGAGCAGATGGCCGCTTGCCTGCGCTCGGATCGGCCCATCGCGGACTGTCATCAGGAGATGATGAAGAATCACGATATGATGCACCATGGTGAAGGTGGGCACGAAGGCATGGGCAAGGAGGATTGTGCACACCAGGCGCACCACGATCATGAGATGAAGGAATCTATTAAGGATCATGCCGGTGCGGAGCCCGCCCAGAAGTAGGGCGCCGACAAGAAGGGCCTACCCCCGACATCACGGGGACCCGCTGCGGCGGGTCCCCGGCCATGCGCTGGGGTTTTTTTAGGAGTTGACGCCTATGGCGTCCTGCGGGACATTGCGCGACGGAGAGCCAGCAATGAGCACATCGCAAGACAGTTGGGCTATCGCGTGGGCCAGCGCCTGCCGTTGGTATTCGACCTGCACGGGAGCGAATCGAACGGTGAAGAGCAGGCGGCCGAGTCCGGGATGCGTGCGGTCGCTGACCGGCACCATTTCATAGTCGCGAATCCCACGGGCGGCATAGCGCTAGCAGCGCCTGATACTGGCTATGGGTGGAATATCCCGGGTGTGCCGCTGGTCGGCGGCGCTCGGGTGCCGGCGGCCGCATGAGTTCGCTCCTCGCTTGCCGCCTTTCCGGGCGCATCGCCGCGGTGGCCCCGGTGGCCGGGGTGCGGGCCGGCAACCCCGCGGCCGATGACCCGACGAAACCCGATCCCGCTTCCTGCGTGCCGGGGCGCGCGGTGCCGATCCTGACTTTCCACGGCACAGCCGACGTCACCAATCCGTACGCCGGAGGCGGAGGGGCGTATTGGTACTATTCCGTGCCGCAGGCGCTGGAGCGCTGGGCGCAGCTGAACGGTTGCCGCCCAAGGCAAGAGCGCCAGAGCGCCGGCTACCGGGTGACGCGCCTTCGTTACTCGGGGTGTCGCGACAGCGCTGAAGTCGTGCTCTACCTGACCGATGCGCCAGTCGATGCCGGTGGCGGCCACATCTGGCCACAGCTTTCCAAGCGCAATGCGCCTGGGAACGCGGGGCAGGTGGTGAGCCTGGACGCGTCGAAGATCATCGCCAGATTCTTTGAGCGCCACGCGATGCGTCGGTGAACTTCGGCGTCGCCGCATTTCCGTTACGGCTGGACATTGGACGGTTGCGCGCGCTATATGACAGGAATAGTTTGCTGGCCGGGCTGCCGGTGTTAGTCCCTGGAATCGCAATGGCACATCAGGAGAACCAAATGAATCGCACGCTCTTACTTGGCCTTATCAGTGTCCTCTCGTTGGGCGGGGCAATGCCACTGCCGGCCCAGCCGGCGTTGGGCGAAACCGAGAAGGCGGTTGCAGCACTGGAGCGACAGTGGATGCAATCGCAGAAGACGAATAACCCCGAGTTGCTTGCGCCGCTGCTGGCTGAAAAATTCATTGCCACCTCGGTGGACGGGAAAGCCAGCAACAAGACCCAGACGCTTGCCGACGCAAAAGCGACCAAGTGGACCAGTGTTGAGTACGAGAATCTCCAGGTCACCGCGTTCGGTACGGCGGCCATCGCCACCGGCGTGTACCTGGCTAAGGGCACCGACTCAGGCGCCAAGCCGATGAATGCACACGAGCGCTTTACCGATACCTGGGTGAAGATGCCCGATGGCAAGTGGCAGTGCGTCGCGTCTCACGGCTCAACAATAACGAAGTAGGCCAGCGTCGAAGCGCCAGGCCAGAGGTGAGCACCAGCTATCGATGTGGCACTGCATTGACACTCCCGGAGATGGCGCGCTACCGTTGATCCGAAGTGAGCTGGTAAACGCATAGTGAGATCCATGTTCCGAGTTCTCGGCCCGGTTGCGCTCGGTTTCCTGGCGCCCTTCAGCCTGGCTGCCGCCAACCAGGCCGAGCCGGCGGATGCGTCGTCACCCGCACGGGTCAGGCTGATATCGCAAGAGCAGTATTTCAATTCGCTCGCGTATGTCTTTGGGCCGGACATCGCCGTGGCCGCGCATTTCGCGCCCTTTCGCCGCACAGATGGCTTGTTGGCGATAGGCGCGGCTTCTGCTGGCGTAACGCTCGGACAGATGCAGGAGTTCCAGCGTACCGCCGGTGCGATTGCCGACCAGGTCGTGAATCCCGAGCATCGGAACTTTCTCATTCCCTGTACGCCGCGCCATGAAAACAGGGCCGATCGGGCGTGCGCAACGCAGTTCCTCAGCCTGGTGGGGCGGTTGTCGTATCGACGGCCCCTGAGTGCATCGGAGCAGGCGGCCTACGTCAGCCAGGCCGGAGTCGCTGCCGCTCGGCTAAAGGATTTCTACGCGGGCCTCGCGGTGGCCCTCGAGGGCATGCTGATATCGCCCGAAACCCTGTTCATCATCGATCGATCCGAGGCGGACCCGGAACACTCCGGCCAGCTTCGGCTCGACACCTATTCGGTCGCGAGCCGCCTGAGTTTCTTCCTCTGGAACGCTGCGCCCGATGATGAGCTGCTGAAGATGGCGGTGCAGGGCGGTCTGCAGACGCCGCAGGGTAGGGCCAAGGCCGTGGACTACATGTTGGGCAGCCCCAGACTTGAGACGGGCGTACGCGCCTTCTTTGACGACATGCTGGGTTTCGAGGACTTCGCGGTGCTCGCCAAGGATCCGGGTATCTACCCGGCGTTCACCGGCGATACGGTTGGCGACGCGCACGAGCAGGCACTGCGCACGATTGTCGATCACCTCGTCGTCAGGAATCGGGATTACCGGGGCCTTTTCACCACTCGCGACACTTTCATGTCTCCCGCGCTCGCTCCACTCTACGGTGTACCGGCGCTGCCGGGATGGACGCCCTACGAGGCGCCTGCGGACAGTCCGCGGGTGGGTCTGGCGACGCAGATTGGCTTCCTGGCCTCGCATGCACATCCGGGCCGGAGCTCGCCCACGTTGCGCGGCAAGGCAATTCGTGAACTCCTGCTCTGCCAGAAAGTGCCGCGGCCGCCGCCGAACGTGGATTTCTCGATCGTCGAAAATCCGAAATCGACGTTGCGCACGGCACGCGAACGCCTGGCCGCGCATCGTGCCAACCCCGTTTGCGCCGGTTGCCACAAGATTACCGATCCGATCGGCCTGGCTCTCGAGAACTTTGATGGCGCCGGCCAATATCGCGACACCGAGCGGGGCGCTCCCATCGATGCGAGCGGCAGCCTGGATGGCAGGGCTTTCGCGGACGCTGCGGGGCTCGCACAGGCCTTGCACGACAGTCCCACGCTCCCCGCATGCCTGGTCAGCCGCGTTTTGGGTTACGCGACGGGGCGCTCGCCCAAGGCGGGCGATACCGGCGTGCTGCCATATTTCGGCGCGCGCTTTGCGGAACAAGGCTACAAGCTGCCGGAGCTGTTGCGCATGATCGCTCTCAGCCGGTCATTCGCCAGGGTCACCGATCAAGCGGTCGCGCCCGTTGCGGTCGCACGTCAAGGGGTTGCCGAATCACCGGGGGTCCAGCAGTGAAACACCGTAGCCGACTCGAGAGCATCGGCAGACGCCGCGTCCTGCGGGGCATTCTGAATGGCGGCGCCGTTACGCTGGGATTGCCGCTGCTCAACTGTTTTCTCAATGACAATGGCACGGCGATGGCTTCGGGCGCGCCGCTGCCGCTGCGCTTCGGAACCTGGTTCTGGGGCCTGGGCATGAATTCAAGTGTGTTCGTGCCGAAGACCGTCGGTGCGAACTATGATCTGCCCGAAGAACTGGCCGCATTGTCCCCGGTTCGTGAGCACATCAACCTCTACACCAATTTCAATGCCTTCCGGGATTCCGCGCCAAACGTCTGTCACTACACCGGCTGGATCATTCTGCGCACCGGAACCGCACCGATTGCCCAGGAAGACCGTCCCGGGGAGACGATCGACGTGGCGATCGCCCGCGCCGTTGGCCGCACCACGCGTTTTCGGACGGTAACAGCGACGGCGAATGGCGATGTCCGCACCAGCTTCAGTTACGAGAACGCGAATTCGATAAACGCCGCGGAGGCTTCGCCACTCAATTTCTACAAGAAATTGTTCGGGTCCGATTACCAGGACCCCAATGCCAGTGGCTTCACGCCGAATCCGCGCATCATGGCGCGCAAGAGCGTCCTGTCGGGCGTGCTCGAGCAGACACGGCAGCTCGAGAAGCTGGTTGGCGCCGAGGATCGCTCGAGGCTCGATCAGTATTTTACGGACTTGCGCGACCTTGAACGCCAGATGGACCTGCAACTCACCAAACCGGAGCCCATCGGAGCCTGTCATCCGGTCACGGCGCCCGCGGAGGATCCCAAGACCAGCGTCGAAGCGTCGGTGGTCGCCCAGCGTCACCAGATGCTCACCGACCTCATGGTCATGGCCGTAGCCTGTGACCAGACGCGGGTGTTCAACATGGCGTATTCCGCGGCGTTTGCCTCGACGACCAAGGCGGGCTACGAAAAGCCGCATCACACCTGCACACACGAGGAACCGATTGATCAGGCCATCGGTTACCAGCCAACGGCCTCGTGGTACCTGCGGCGCTCGATGGAATCATGGGCATACTTCGTCGCAGCGTTTACGAAGGTGAAGGAAGGCGACGGCACGCTGCTCGATAACATGCTGATCTATGCGTCGAGCGACTCCGCCTGGGCCAGAATCCACTCGCTCGATGGCGTGCCCCTGTTTACCGCGGGCCGCGCCGGCGGACGGATTGCCAGCGGCCTGCACGTCGACGGCGGGGGCGGACCCGGCACCCGGGTCGGTTACACAGCAATGAAGGTTTTTGGCCTCGATGCCACTTCGTGGGGCACGAAGAGCAACGCTACATCGAAAGAGATAGGGGAAATCCTGGTTTGATCGGCAAGCGCCGCGCGGGGTCGGTTCGCGGGCTGCTGTCGCTGGCAGCGTTCTGCAGCCTCGCCGTCATGGCCGCACCAGGCTCCCGGGTTGCGGAATTGCCGCTCACGGAGCCGTACCTGCAAGTTCCGCTGCCGCCGCACTTTCGGGTCGAGGCGACCGAGCTGGATGGACCGGTATTCGCCGACCCCCGCGGGCGCACGCTCTACACCTGGCCCTTCAAGATCATGCGCGTGGGCAATACGGGCGATTCCAAGGGCCAGTCCAATTGCACGGCCGTCAAGTCGACCGAGAGCTCGGGCTACATGAGTCCCTATCCAGGCGGCCTGACGCTTCCCGAATTGGATTCGCGTCCGAGCTGCGTGCAGGAGTGGGCTCCGCTCATCGCTGCCGCGGGCGCCAAGCCCTCCGGTAAATGGACGGTGATCACGCGCAAGGACGGCCTCAGGCAGTGGGCCTACGACGAACTTCCAGTCTATACCTCGGCGCTCGATCAGCGCCCGGGCGATGTGTTGGGGAGCGACAGCTATATACACGAAGGCGATCTGCCAGCCTTGCGGCAGCCGATTGGTCCGCCCGCCGACCTGCCGCCCGGATTCCAGGTATCAACGACGAGCTTGGGCCGGTTGCTGCAGACCGAGAGGAATTTTTCCATCTTTGCCTCGGACCAGGACGGGCCCGATCATTCCAACTGCGACGCCGTCTGCGCGCGCACCTGGATTCCCATGCTGGCTCCCGTGTCGGTCCGGCAGCATGGCGACTGGTCGATCATCGAGCGTTCGCCGGGGTACCGGCAGTGGGCCTTTCGCGGGCAGCCGCTCTATCGCTACGCCATGGATACGCGCACCCGCAGTTTCGAGGGCAGCGATGTGCCGGGCTGGCACAATGTCTACACCCA
Organism: Gammaproteobacteria bacterium; assembly: GCA_043742765.1. GTDB lineage: Bacteria > Pseudomonadota > Gammaproteobacteria > Steroidobacterales > Steroidobacteraceae > FEN-1191. Next base: position 10,818 of record JAYTXT010000086.1, read on the forward strand.
GCGGGCGCCCAGCCCGCCGCCGGGGTTCACGGCGCAGGACACGACGGCCGGGCAGGTGCTCGCCGATGAGCATGGCAAGACGATCTACTCTTACGCCTGCGGTGACGATGCACTGGACCAGCTCGGTTGCGATCACCCCAGCGAGACCCAGGTGTATCGCTTCGCGATGTGCGGAGGGGGTGATTGGGAGCGGTGCCTGCACGCCTTCCCGTACCTGCTCGCGCCGAAGGACGCCCGCAGCAGCAGCCGTTCGTGGAGCGTGATGGATATCAACCCGAAAACCGGCCGGCGCGCCGCACCCGGGCAGGTGGGTGCTCTGCACGTGTGGGCCTTTCGGGATCGGCCGGTGTACACCTACGCGGGTGATGACCATCCGGGCGACGTCAATGCCGATGGTCATGGCGAATTCCGGTCGGAG
>JAYTXT010000087.1:0-1597 GCA_043742765.1 Gammaproteobacteria bacterium
CCGCTGGCGAACTTCCGCAATGTGGTGCCCGCGCTGCAGATCCTGCTCGATGACCGCTGCTTCGACCTGTCGCGCCGCCGCGTGACGCTGTCGACCGCCGGCCTGGTGCCGCAGATCTACAAGCTCGCGGCAGTGAGCAACGTGGCGCTGGCGGTGTCGCTGCATGCGGCCGACGACGCGCTGCGCGACACGCTGGTGCCGATCAACCGCGTGCATCCGATCGCGGAACTGCTGGCCGCCTGTTGGCATTACCTTGATGAACAAAATGGCCGCAGCGTCACCTTCGAATACGTGATGCTTGACGGGGTCAATGATTCGCCAGCGCAGGCGTGCGCGTTGGCGCAACTGCTCGCCGGTCGACCGGCCAAGGTCAACATGATTCCATTCAATCCCTTTCCTGGCACGCAGTACCGGCGCTCGAGCGACGCGGCCATCTGGCGCTTCCGCGACGAACTCCTCAAGCGCGATGTAATGGCGACCGTGCGCCGCACGCGCGGCGAGGACATCGACGCGGCTTGCGGCCAGCTGGTCGGGCGCGTGCAGGATCGGACCACGGCGCGCCTCGGTGCGCGGGTGCGGGTATGAACGGCGGGCGCGTTGTGGCGCTGCTTGCTGCCGTGCTGTGGCAGTGCGGCTGCGCCACTACCGGAAGCGAGGAATCCGCGGCTACGGCCGGGGCTGCCAATCTGCAGCTCGGCTCGGCGTACCTGCAGCAGGGAAACCTGCCGATCGCCAAGGACAAGCTGGAGCGGGCCGTAAAGCAGGCGCCGCGCGATCCGGCGGTGCATGGTCTGCTGGCAATGCTCTACCAGCGGCTGGGCGACGATAAACGGGCGGAGACGGAGCACCGGGCCGCGCTGGCGCTGGCGCCCCGTGATCCGGAGCAACTCAACAATTACGCGGTCTTTCTCTGCGGCGCCGGCCGGGTAGACGAAGGCGTGAGCCGTTTCCAGGAAGCGGCGCGCAACCGTCTCTACAGCACGCCATGGGCGGCATTTACCAATGCCGGCGTATGCCTGCGCGGCGCGCAACGCGACGCCGAGGCCGAGCCGCTGTTCATGCGCGCGCTGCAGGTGCGGCCTGACTACACGGAAGCGGCCGTACAGATAGCGGGCCTGCGGCTCAATCACGACCGCGCGGCCGAAGGCTATCGCGGCATCGCCGATTTCCTGAAGGCCAATCCGCCCAGCCCCGAGCTGCTGCTGCTCGGGTGGCGGGCGGCGCGCGCGCAGCGGGATCCGGTCAACGCGGCGCAGATGGCCTGGCGGCTGCAGACCGAATTCCCGGACAGCGAACAAGCGCACTCGATCGCGGCGCTGATCGGCAATAAGAACTAACCCATGGCCGCCGCGCCAGCCAACGAGCCCGACAGCGCCGGCGCCCGCCTGGCCGGTGCGCGCGCGCGCGCCGGGCTGTCGGTCGAGCAGGTCGCGGAAAAGCTGCGGCTCGACCCGCGTACCATCGTTGCGCTGGAAGCCGGCGACCACCGGGCAATTGGCGCTGCGGTATTTGTGCGCGGGTTCCTGCGCGGCTATGCGGCGCTGGTAGGCGAGTCGCCGACCGAGATCGAGGCGTTGTACGCGCAGCGTCCGGACGC
>JAYTXT010000088.1:0-3496 GCA_043742765.1 Gammaproteobacteria bacterium
CGCGGGTGCGCGGCTTCGGGGCGGATGTGGTTGCCGAATTTTCAATGCGCTTGCGGGACCTGGGCAGCACGCTGGTTAACAACATAGAGGGTGTGGAAAACCCTGTATTTGTAGGGTTCTGCGAGATCAAAAACCTGTCCGCAGATGAAGCGGCGTTGTTTCACACCACATTCTCGGAGCGCGCGGCATCGCTGGTGGACGGCGTGGACCGGTGGCGCACGAGTCAATCGCGCTTGCGCGTCAAGGCCGGCGGCAAGCGTGCCGACGGTGCGCGGGTGGGCCTGGGCGTGTACCTGGTCGCGCAGAAACCCGCGCCACTCGCGCTGCCGTCGGGTAGGAAACCCTCCGGGCGGGGCGCGCGCCGAACAGCTAAGTCTTAGGTGACGCGAGTTCGTCGCGCAGCGCGCGACGGAGAATCTTGCCCACGTTGGTCTTCGGCAGCTCACTGCGAAAATATATGTGCCGCGGCAACTTGTAGCCGGTCAGGTATTTCTTACAGTGCTCCATGATCGACTCGGCGGTCAACGCCGGGTCCTTCTTCACGATAAACAACGCCACCGTTTCCCCCGCACGGTCGTCGGCCTGGGCGACCGCGGCTACTTCAGCGACCCCCGGAAGGAGGGCGACGATGTCCTCGACCTCGTTTGGAAAAACCTTAAAGCCGGATACGATAATCATGTCCTTCTTGCGATCTTCGATGAACACGTAGCCGCGTTCGTCCATACGGCCGATGTCGCCAGTGCGCAGCCAGCCGTCGGGGAGCATGACCTTGGCGGTCTCATCGGGGCGCTGCCAATAGCCGCGCATCACCTGCGGGCCGCGCAGGCAGATCTCGCCGGGGGTGTTGAGGCCCAGTTCCCTGCCGTCATCGTCGCGGATGCTGACTTCGGTGGAGGGCAGCGGCAGACCCACTGCCCCTGTGAATCCGACTCCCACCAGTGGATTGATGCAGCCCGCGGGCGAGGCTTCGGTCAGACCCCAGCCCTGGGTGAGAACACATCCGGTGAGTTGCTGCCAGCGCTCGGCCACCGCGCGTTGCACGGCCATGCCACCGCCTACGGTTGCGACGAGGCGAGAGAAATCCAGCTCGCTGAATCCGGTGGTGTTCATCAGCGCGTTGAACAGTGTGTTGACGCCCATAAAAAACATCGGCGGATGGCGGCGCAGTTCTTTCACGAAGCCCGGGAAATTGCGAGGATTGGTAATCAGGTGGCCGGCGCCGCCGATCGAGGCGAACAGCAGGCAGTTCGCGGTGAGTGAAAAGATGTGATACAGCGGCAGCGCACATACATAGGTGGTGTTGTCGATCTCGACCTGCTTGAACCAGGCGCGGCCCTGCAGGATGTTGGCGATCATGTTGCCGTGGGTCAGCATGGCGCCCTTCGAGACGCCGGTAGTGCCGCCGGTGTACTGCAGATAGGCGATGTCGTCGTGCCCGACGCTTACTTGTTCATAAGTGTCGGGGCCGCTCTTCAGGATGCTGGTCAGTGAGTGCGCGCCGGGCAGGCGCCAGGCGGGCACCTTGTGCTGCACGTGGCGCAGCACGAAATTGACCAGCATGCCCTTGGGGAATGCCAGCAGGTCGCCCACCGCCGTGACGACTACGTTGGCAACCGGGACCGTGGCGAGCGCCTGCTCGGCCACGGCAGCAAAATTCTCGAGCACCACCAGCGCCGTGGCGCCGGAGTCGCGCAGCTGGTGTTCGAGCTCACTCGGCGTGTACAGCGGGTTGGTGTTGACGACCGTGAGGCCGGCGCGCAGCGCGCCGAACATAACCACCGGGTACTGCAGGATGTTAGGCAGCATGATCGCAACGCGATCGCCCTTCTTGAGCCCGCGCTGCTGCAGCCAGGCGGCGAAGCGTGCGGAGAGCCGGTCGAGCTCGCCGTAGCTGAGGCGCTGCTCCATCTGAATGTAGGCGGTGCGCTCCGCGAACTGGGCGCAGCTCTGGTCGATCAGTGCCTTGACCGACGCATATTCATTGGGATCAATCTCGAACGGGGTGCCCGGCGGATATTGCTTGACCCAGAATCTGTCCATACGCTCACCCGCGCCGGTTGTGGTCGGCAGTTCAGTGCAGCTTGGTGCGCAGGAGCGGCCTGAGCACAGGCCAGACATTATCCAGCAGAAACGGCTGGCCGCGCTCGTTCGGGTGCAGGTTGTCGGCCTGCATCAGTGCCGGGCGGTCGGCGACCCCCTCGAGCAGGAATGGAACCAGCGCCACCCGGTGCCGGTGGGCCAGGGTGGCGTAGATGGCCGCGTACCCCTGCGTGTAGCGCTCGCCGTAGTTGGGCGGCATGCGCATGCCCAGCAGCAGCACGGTGCGTTTCTGCTTCAGGGTCAGGGCGATCATTGCATCGAGAGCAGCGCGCGTCGTGGCCAGCGGGAGTCCACGCAGGCCGTCGTTGGCGCCCAGCTCGATGATCACGATGCGCGGGTCGTGGGCAGCCAGTGCACGCGGGAGCCGCGCGAGGCCCCCGGTGGTGGTCTCGCCACTGACGCTGGCATTCACGACCCGGAATCCGTAACCTTGCTGGCGCAAGCGGCCCGACAGCAGATTCACCCAGCCCTGTTCCATCGCCATCCCGTAACCGGCGCTGATGCTGTCGCCGTACACCAGGATTACCGGCTTCCCGACCGAAGCGGCGCGCGCCGCCCCGGGGGGCAGAGCGAGCCACAGACACAGCAGGACACCGATGACGCGTGACATTGTTCTCAGGGCGGAGCGGGCGACGCGGCAGGTTAGCAGTCCCGACGGGCTCCTGACCATCGTGCGGGACGTTTCGCTCGAAATCCGCGCGCGCGAAAGCGTGGCGATCGTCGGGCCATCAGGGGCCGGCAAGTCGACGCTGCTGGCGCTGCTGGCGGGCCTCGATACGCTGAGCTCGGGAAGGATCTGGCTGGCGGGCGAGGAACTGACCACGCTCGATGAGGACGGGCGCGCGCGCGTGCGGGCCGCGCACGTGGGCTTCGTGTTCCAGTCGTTTCACCTGGTGCCGGCGCTGACGGCGCTCGAGAACGTCATGCTGCCGCTGGAACTGCGCGGGCGGCGCGACGCGCGCGTGCAGGCTGGCGAAATGCTCGGGCGCGTCGGCCTCGCCGCGCGGGCCGGACACTATCCACGCCAGCTTTCCGGTGGCGAGCAGCAGCGCGTGGCGATGGCGCGCGCCTCGGTCGGGCATCCGACCGTGCTGTTCGCCGACGAGCCGACCGGCAACCTCGATACCGTGACCGGCGATCGCATCATCGACCTGTTCTTCGAGCTCAACGCCGCGGCGCAGACCACGCTGGTCCTGGTGACGCACGATCGTGCGCTGGCCGGGCGCTGCGGCCGGGTGCTGACCATGGACAGCGGGTCCCTGGTCTAGCCCATGTGCATGCTGTCCATGGCGGTGCGATCGCTCCAGCGCGAGTGGCGTTCGGGCGAGCTCGCGGTGCTGTGGATGTCGCTCGCGGTGGCGGTTGCGGCGCTTACCGGCGTCGGTTTTCTCGTCGA
>JAYTXT010000089.1:0-6755 GCA_043742765.1 Gammaproteobacteria bacterium
GTCGCTGCGCTCAGCGGCATTCTCGCCCAGCGCCTGGTGCGCGTGGTCTGCGAACAGTGCGCCGATTCGTACACCCCATCGCGCCGGCTGCTGGAAGAGTCGCACTTGCAGATCGCTACGCATGCGGCCTATGAATTCAGAGTAGGCCGCGGCTGCAAGCATTGCCGCGGCACCGGCTACAAGGGCCGCAAGGCCGTCGGCGAATTGCTGGTGCTCAATGACGAGATCCGCGAGGCGATCATCGCCCGTGCCCCGGTCCGCCAGCTCAAGGAGCTCGCCGCCCGCGCCGGTATCCGCCTGATCCGCGAATCGGCGCTCGAACTCGTGCGCCGCGGCGAGACCACGCTCGAAGAGGTGAATCGTGTCACCACTATGGCGTGATGAGATCGGCATCTATCTCTCGCCGCACAAGCTGGCGTTGACGCGGCTGGCCCGCGGCGCCAAGCCGAAGTGCGTCGGCGAGGCGAGCTGGGCCAACGAACTCGAAAACGACACCCACTGGAGCGCGGCGCTCGCAGCGCTCGAGGCGCTGCTGGCCAAGCCGGAATGGCAGGGCGCGGTGGCGCGCGTGGTGGTATCCGATCACTGGGTGCGCTATGCGCTGGTGCCATTCTCAGCGGCGCTGAGTGGCGCGACCGAGCGCCTCACCCATGCGCGTCACGTGCTGACCGGCATTTACGGCGAAGTCGTGAGCCAATGGACGGTGACGCTCGCCGATTCCCGGCCCGGCACCGCGCAAGTGGCGTGTGCGCTGCCGGCACAGTTGCTCGAAGAACTGCAGCTCACGCTCTCGCGCCACAAGATTCCTCTCAAGTCGCTCCAGCCACAACTGGTCTCCGCCTACAACCACTGGCGCACGCATCTTCCGGACGGCGGCGCCTGGTTCGTGTCGATCGAGCAGGGATCGCTGGCCGCGGCGCGCCTGGGCGCGGGCGGCTGGGATCGCGTGCACAGCGTGCGCATCGGCGCCGACTGGGCCGTCGAACTGCGGCGGCTCCAGACCTTCGGGCGCCTCGCCAACACACAAGCCCAGGAAGGCCGCGTCTACGTTGACGCACCGGCAGCGCTGCGTATTGCGGCGGGCGCCAGCGGCGCCGACCTGGTCTGGCTCGATGACGACAACACCGGGGAATCCACCGCCGGGCGGTTGGAATTCATGCGCAGGCACCAGGCGTGAGCGCGCCACGCCTGGAACTCGATTTTGCCGGCGCGCGCTCGCGCGGCGGTGCCGTTGGCGTCGCGGTGGCCGTGCTCGGCACACTGTGCCTGCTTGCAGTGTTGGCTCAGCAGCACTCGTTGAAGACACAACGTGCAGGTCTCGAACTGCGGCGCGACGCGCTCGCCGGAGCGCTGCAGCGCGGGCAGAGCGCCGATTCGGTCGCGGGCCTGAGTGCGCAGAACGCCGAGAAGACGGTTCGTGAGCTCGGCACCCCCTGGTCGCAGTTGCTCGCCGAACTCGAGACCGCCAGCGGCGATACCACGGGCGATATCGCCGTGCTCGCCATCGAGCCCGATCACGCCAAGCACCGCGTGCGCGTGACCGCCGAGGCGCGTACGCTCGAGCTGGCGCTCGCCTACGTCCGACGGCTCCGCAAGACCGAGGTGCTGCACTACCCGATGCTCGATAACCACGAGCTGCGGGCCGATGACAAGGATCATCCGGTGCGTTTTCAGATTTCGGCCGACTGGAGCGACGCGACATGAACGCTCCCCAGGCCGACCACGAAGCCGACGATAACGCCGCTACTGCCGTTGACCTGGCGCCGGCGTCGCGATTCGCGCCGCCACAGGTATTTCCCGGATCGCCACCGGCGATGCCGACGGCTAAGCCGGCCAGCGCCTCGGTGCTCGATCGCATGCAGATCTACGGCAATCGCGCGCTGGCGGAGACGCTCTACCAGGCGCGCCGGCTCGGCATTGCCACGCTCGCGGGCATCGCTACGGTCGTGATGGCTGCGACGCTGTTCATTGCCAACAACCTGCCTCAAGGCGCGGCGGTCGCCGCGCTCAAGAGCCAGTTGGCGCATCTCGTGCCGGTGGCCAAGGGCGCCGCGGTGGCTCCGGCCTTGGGTTCCGTGCTGGCCGCGCTCCCGCCGCGTGGCAGCGCCCCGGAAATTGTCGCCAAGATTCTCGAGGAGGCCCGGGCCTCCGGCGTCGAGCTGCCGCGGGGCCAGTATGAGTACGTGCCGGCGCGCGACGGTGTCGCGGCCCGCTACCGGATGACCTTTCCGGTGCACGCCAGCTACCCGCAGCTGCGCGCATTCATGGATCGGACGCTGGTGGCGCTGCCTGCGGTGGCGGTCGAGGGCTTGCGCATCGAACGCAAGACTGTCGGCGACGAGGGTGTCGACGCCGAACTCAAGCTTGCAGCTTACGTGCGGAGTGATCAGTGATGGTGCTCACCACGCGCTTCAAGGTGCTGTCTGCGGTCGCCGTGGCGGTCGGGGTCTACATCCTGGCCTCCAGCCCCGAGCAAACCGTGGCGCCCGTGGCCGCAACCGCAACGCATACGGACCGCGCGGCCGCCGCGCCAGCGAGTGCCGCCGCTGCCCACACCACGGCGCATTCCGCCGCGGACCGTGGCGGCCTGCTGACGCGCCTCGCGCACCGCGTGACAGAGAGCAAGGCGGTCGAGGCGCTGTTTCACAGCCAGTCCTGGTACGTCGCGCCGCCGCCGCCGCCGCCGGAGCCCGTGGTCGTGGTCGCACCGCCCCCACCGACCGCGCCGCCACTGCCCTTTACTGTGATGGGCAGCTACGCGCGGCCCGGTGATGCCACCGTATACTTCTTGACGCGCGGCGATCGCGTGTTCGATGTACACGTGGGCGATACCATTGACAATACTTATAGCGTGGACAGTGCCGCCAATGGCCAGCTGACGCTCACCTACAAGCCCCTGAATATTCAACAGACGCTGGTCGTGGGAGACTCGAAGTGAACTCTACATTTGGCAGGATATGCGTGGCACTGATCGGTGCCATCCTGGTTGCATCCTGCGCGAGCTCGCGCCTGCACCAGCATGGGCTCGATGAATTCGACCAGGGACACTACGAAGCCGCGCTGCAAAAACTCGACCAGGCCGCCTCCAGCGACCCGGGCAATTTCACCTACCGGCTTGACCTCAAGGGGCGCCATGAAGAAGCCGTGGCCAGGCTGATAGCCGAGGGCGACAAGGCGCGGGCCGGCGGTGCTGCCGCTGCGGCCGAGGCCGCCTACAAGCGTGTGCTCGCCATCGAAAGTGGCAACAGTCGCGCCGCCCGGGGTCTCGAGGGCGTGGACGCCGATCGCCGCCACACCCAGAGCGTAGCCACGGCCAGCCAGGAATTCCAGGAAGGCAGCGTTGATCAGGCGGACGCGCGGCTCAGTAGCGTGCTTTCCGAGGACCCAGGCTTCGCCCCGGCGAGCGCGCTGCGCAAGCGCATCGACGAGGCGCGCGGCCCAGTTTCGGTGACGCCGAAGTTGCGCACCCGTGACAACCGCCCGGTTACGCTCCAGTTCCGTGACGCGCCCACCAAGATGGTGTTCGAGGTGCTCTCGCGCCAGACCGGCATCAATTTCATCTTCGACAAGGACATCAGGAGCGAGGGCAAGACCACGATCTTCGTGCAGGATGTGCCGATCGAGCAGGCCATCGATCTGGTGCTGGGCCAAAACCAGCTGGCGCGCCAGGTGCTCTCGGAGAACATGGCGTTGATCTATCCGAATACGCCAGCCAAGCAGAAGGATTACCAGGACCAGATCGTCAAGACTTTTTACCTGAACACGGTGTCACCCAAAGACGTGGAGGGACTGTTGAAGACGGTGCTCGATGCCAAGACGCTGGTGGTCAACGAACGCGCCAACGCCATCGTCATGCGCGACACGCCCGAGAACGTGCGCATGGCTGAGAAGTTGGTCGCCTCGGTGGACATTTCTGAACCCGAGGTCATGCTGGAAGTCGAGGTGCTCGAAATTGCACGCAACCGCCTGCAGCAGCTGGGCATCAGCTATCCGGGTGCGGTCACGCTCGACACGCCGAAGAACCTGGTGATCAACGACCTCAAGAACCAGAACGGCTCGACGATCACCGTGTCGCCCTTGGCGGTAACGCTGGACGCGCTCAAGACGACCGGAAATTCGAATGTGCTGGCGAGTCCGCGAATTCGCGCCCGCAATAAGGAAAAGGCCAAGATCCTGATCGGCAGCCGGGTGCCGGTGATTACCACGGCGGCGAGTGCTTCGGGGAACGGCGGCGTGGTCTCCAACACCCAGGTGCAGTATCTGGACGTCGGCCTGACGCTCGATGTGGAGCCGACGATCTACGCCGATAACGACGTCGCCATCAAGGTCAACCTCGAGGTCAGCTCGATCACCAACACCATCAAGATTGGCCAGACGATCGCGTACGAAATAGGCACGCGCAACGCCACCACGCTCCTGCAGCTCAAGGACGGCGAAACCCAGATCCTCGCCGGCCTGATCCGCGATTCCGATACGCGCAGCGCGTCCAAGATTCCCGGCCTTGGAGACATCCCGGTGCTGGGTCGCCTGTTCTCCGATCACACCAGCAATGCCAGCAAGAGCGAAGTGGTGCTGTCGATCACGCCACGGGTCATCCGCGCCAAGCGCCGGCCCTCGAGCGACACCACCGAGTTCTGGTACGGCACCGAATCGCGCAGTGGCCTGATGCCCTTGGGCGCGGGTGGTGGTTCGACGACGCACTCCTCGCCGCTGAGCGCGGGCGGTGGGATGAGTATGGGTGACGCCGGTGGCGCAGCGGCAGGCACTTCGGCGGATCACACGCCGGTCGATGTCAGCACGATGGGCGGTTCGCCCACGGTGGTCGGCGCGGCGGGCGGTGTCAGCGGCGGCAGCGGGCCGGCCGGCGCGCCTTCGGCGCGCATTGCGGCGTTGCAGGGCATTACGGACGTGCCTTCGGGCAGGCCCACGGACAGCGACGGCCCGGCCCCGCATGTCACCACGACCGTATCCGGTCCGGGCGAGGTCAAGGTAGGCGATGAGTTCACCGTGACGCTGCAACTGCAGACCGATCAGAACATCGCCAAGGTACGCTCGCAGGTGCGTTTCGATGCTGCCGCCTTCCAGCTGCTCTCAGGGGACGCCGGCGGCATGGTGCCGGGCTCCGCGGGGGCCAAGGTCATCGGGCGTTCCGGCGGAGCGCAGCTCGATGTCAATGCGCCCTCGGATGCACCGCTGTCAGGAAGCGGGGATCTGATGGTGCTGAGGTTCAAGGCACTGCAGGCGCGACCGCAGACCGCCTTTGCGGCCCAGGTCACGGTCATGGGCGGGAGCGGGGCGATCATGGCTTCGAGCACGCCCACGCCGCTGACCATCGCCGTGAGCAACTGAAACCGGCAGCTGCGCCGTGGCTCCCAGGCGCCCATCACGGGCACGTGGTTTCACGCTGATCGAGCTGGTGATCACGGTCGCCATCGTCGGTCTTCTGGCCAGCGCTGCCTTGCCGCTCGCCAGCATGACCATCCAGCGGGCCAAGGAGAGCGAATTGCGCGCGGCGCTCCGCGACATCCGGGGCGCAATCGATGCCTACAAGGACGCCGCCGAGCAGGGCCGGGTCATGGTTGAAGCCGACAAGAGCGGGTATCCCACCGATCTGAAGCTCCTCTACGAAGGCGTCGAGGACGCCACCAGCGCGGAGAAGGTCAAGATCTACTTTCTGCGCCGGCTCCCGCGCGACCCGTTCTTTCCCGACGGCACAGCCGCCGCGGAAGACACCTGGGGGTTGCGCAGTTATGCCAGTCCGCCCGAAGACCCGCAGCCGGGTGATGACGTGTTCGATGTCTACTCGCTGGCCCGGGGCAAGGGTCTCAACGGGGTGCCTTACCATGACTGGTAGGCGCCCGCGCGGGTTCACGCTGATCGAACTGCTGGTGGTGATGAGCATCATCGCCGTGCTCCTGACGATCGCCGTGCCGCGTTATTTCCGCGCCCTCGAGCGCTCGCGCGAGACCGTGCTGCGCCAGGACCTCTCGGTCATGCGCGAGGCGATCGACAAGCACCTGGGAGATCTGGGCCAGTATCCCGATTCGCTCGCTGCGCTGGTCGAGCGGCACTACATCCGCGCGGTGCCCGTGGATCCCATGACCAAGGCCGCCGACGGCTGGCAGGTGGTGGTATCGGAGGACGCCGACCACCCGGGGATCCGCGACGTGCACAGCGCGGCCGAGGGCGCCGGGAGCGACGGCACGCCCTTCAAGGAGTGGTAGCCGTGCGCGCCGCGCAGTCGCAGCGCTCTGGCCAGATGGGCTTTACCTACATCGGCCTGCTGTTCGCGATCGCGATCATCGGCATCACACTGAGCACGGTGGGCGTCGTGTGGAGCACGCAGCTCCGGCGCGACAAGGAAGCGGAACTTCTGTTCGTGGGCAATCAGTTTCGCCTTGCCATCGGGCGCTACGTCCGCAGCGGCGGTCAGTACCCGCTGGAACTCGCGGATCTGCTCGAGGACAAGCGTACACCCGTGCCGCGTCGGTTTCTGCGCCGCATCTACCCTGATCCGATGACCCGTGGCGCCGACTGGGATCTGGTCACGGCCCCGCAAGGCGGTATCATGGGCGTCGCCAGCCGCTCGCAGGACAAGCCGATTAAGGTGGCGGGTTTCCTGGCTGCCAACGCCGGCTTTGAGCTGGCAGAATGTTATTGCGAGTGGAAATTCGTTTACTCGCCGCGTGCCAATCGCAATCGGCGTGCGATTGGCGCGCCGCGTCAGCCCTGAGACGACCATGGTTTTTCGTACC
>JAYTXT010000090.1:0-12690 GCA_043742765.1 Gammaproteobacteria bacterium
GCTCTACCAGGTGGACGCCGACTCGGTGCTCGCCTGCCGCGGGAGCGATGAAGCCATCGATCTGCTGACGAGGAGTTATCTGCAGTGCGGGCGGGACGCGGTGCTGATCACCCCGCCCACCTTCGGCATGTACGCGGTCAGCGCCCGCATCCAGGGCGCGGCCGTGATCGAGGTGCCGCTCCGTCGCGAGAGCGGGTACAGCCTGGACCCATCCGCTGTGCTGGCCGCGGTAACGCCGGCGGTGAAACTCGTCTACCTGTGCTCGCCCAACAACCCGACCGGCAACCTGATCGATCGCACCACGATCCTCGAGCTTGCCGCCGCGTTAGCAGGCCGTGCGCTGCTGGTCATCGACGAAGCTTACGTGGAATTCTCCGGCGCGCCCTCGCTGTCTGCCGACCTTGCCGCGCACCCGGGCCTGGTGGTGCTGCGCACGCTCTCCAAGGCGCACGGGCTGGCCGGGGCGCGCTGTGGAGCCCTGCTCGCCCACCCGCAAGTGATCGGCCTGCTGCGGCGGGTGATCCAACCCTACGCCGTGTCGCAGTTGACGATCGAGGCCGTGTTTCGCGCGCTGCAGCCCGGCCCGCTCGCCGCGGCGCGCGAGCGCGTGGCAATGCTCATCAGCGAGCGACAGCGTCTCAGCGCCGCACTCGCCGCGCACGGCTCTGTGCGGCAAGTCTGGCCGAGCGCGGCGAACTTCCTGCTGGTCGAATTCGCTGACGCGGGTGCCGCGCTGGAACGCTTTCACGCCGCCGGTCTCCTGGTGCGCGATCTGCGCCGCGCGCCGGCGTTGGAGCCGGCGCTGCGCCTCAGCGTCGGCACGCCGGAACAGAACGAGCGACTGCTGGCCAGCCTGCCGTGAGTGATGCCATGAGTCATCCACTGCCCACACTGTTCATCGATCGCGACGGCACGTTGGTGGTGGAACCCGCCGATGAGCAGGTCGATGCGCTGGAGAAGATCCGCTTCCTGCCCGGGGTGTTCGCCGCCCTGAATTCGCTGCAGCGCGCGGGCTACCACTTCGTCATGGTCAGCAACCAGGATGGGCTGGGCACGGCCAGCTTTCCGCGCGCGGACTTCGAGCGTTGCCAGGAATTCATCCTGCGCGCCTTCGCCTCCCAGGGCATCCACTTCGACGCGGTGTGCATCTGCCCGCATCGCGCCGCCGACGCTTGCGATTGCCGTAAGCCCAAGGCCGGCCTGCTGCGTGAATGGCTCAGCGCCCACGCGTTCGACCCGGCGCGCAGCGCCGTGATCGGCGATCGCGACAGCGACCTGCAGCTGGCGGCCAATCTCGGCGTGCGCGCCTGCCGCGTGCGCGACCCTGCCGCAGCCGGCGAAAGCTGGCCGGACGCCGTGCGCGCACTGCTCGCGCGCCGCGGCCGCGTCGAGCGCCGCACGCGCGAGACGGCGGTCACCGTCGAGGTCGAACTCGACGGCAACGGCACTACACAGGTCAACACGGGAATTGGCTTCTTCGACCACATGCTCGAGCAGCTAGCCAAACACGGTGGCTTTGGCCTGCGCCTGAACTGTCAGGGCGACCTGCACATCGACGAGCACCACACGGTGGAAGACTGTGCCCTGGCGCTGGGCGCGGCCCTGCGCCAGGCGCTGGGCGACAAGGGCGGCATCGGCCGTTACGGGTTTGTGCTGGCGATGGATGAGGCAGAAGCCCAGGTCGCGATTGACCTGTCCGGACGCGCTTACTTCAGCTTCGAAGGCGGCTTCGGCCGCGATCAGGTGGGGGCGTTGCCGACCGAACTGGTGCCGCATTTCTTCCGTTCGCTCACCGATGCACTCGGCTGCGCCCTGCATCTCGCGGTGCGCGGTGAGAATACCCATCACATGATCGAGGCTTGTTTCAAGGGCGTGGGACGCGCGCTCCGTCCGGCGCTGCGGCGTGAGGGCCACGAACTGCCGAGCACCAAGGGGCTGCTGTGAGCGCCGCCGACGTCGTCATCGTCGACAACGGCGGCGCCAACCTCGCCTCACTCCGCTTTGCGCTCGAGCGCCTCGGCGCGCGCAGCGTGGTCAGCTCCGATCCGGCAATCGTGGTCGCGGCAGCGCGCGTGCTGTTGCCCGGCGTCGGCGCAGCAGCCGACGCGATGGCACGTCTCGGCGCCGCGGGCCTGGTCACGCGGCTTCGCTCGCTGACGCAACCGCTGCTGGGCATCTGTCTCGGGATGCAGCTGCTCTATGACCACACAGAAGAAGGCGATACGCCCGGGCTCGGTCTGGTCCCTGGCACCGTGCGCAGGATCCCCGCCGCAGCCGGCCGTCCGGTGCCGCACATGGGCTGGAATACCTGTCACCCGTTGCACCCCGATGCGCTGCTGGCGGGCATCAAGGCCGATGAATACTTTTATTTTGTGCACAGCTACGCCTGCCCGGTCAGCACCGCCACCAGCGCCACGACCGACTACGGCTTGCCGCTGGCGGCCGTCGTGGCGCGGGGAAACTTTCGCGGCGTGCAGTTCCATCCCGAACGCTCTGGCGCTGCGGGCGCGCGCGTGCTGCGGAATTTCCTGGAGTTGTAATGCTGCTGATGCCCTCAATCGACCTGCGCGGCGGGTATTGCGTGCGCCTGCGCCAGGGCGACTTTTCTGCCGAGACGCGCTACCTGCCGGATCCGGTGCAACTGCTCCGGCGTTATCGCGATCTGGGCGCGCCCTGGCTGCACGTGGTCGACCTCGACGGCGCCCGTGACGGCGCGGCTGGCAATCGAGCGGTGCTCGCCGCGCTCGCCCGTGAGCCGGGCATGGCGCTGCAGGCCGGCGGTGGTGTGCGCAGTCGCGAGGCGGTGCGCGAGCTGCTGCAACTTGGCGTGGCGCGCGTAGTCATCGGCAGCGCCGCGGTCGAGGCCGCGAGCGAGGTCATAGCCTGGCTCGATGAATTCGGGCCCGAGCAGATCTGCCTGGCGTTTGACGTGCGCCACGACGAGCGCGGCACACCGCTCCTGCGCACCCGCGGCTGGCAGCAGGCGACGCCGTGGTCGCTGTGGGACGGCGTCGGGCAATTTCTGGCGGCCGGGCTCCGGCATGTGTTGTGCACCGATATCGACCGCGATGGCGTGCGCGCGGGACCGAACGCCGGGCTCTATCGCGGGGCGACGGCGCGCTACCCGCATCTGCGCTGGCAGGCCTCGGGCGGTATTGCCAGCATCGACGACCTGCACACGCTCGCCGCCGCGGGCGCGGCCGTGGCGATCAGCGGCACCGCCCTGCTCGAAGACCGCCTGCCACTGGAGGAATTGCAGCCATTCTTGCGCGCCGCATAATTCCCTGCCTCGACGTACGTGACGGCCAGGTGGTCAAGGGCGTACGCTTTCGTGATCACCGCGTGGTCGGCGACGTCCTCGCGCTCGCGCGCCGCTACCGTGACGACGGCGCCGATGAACTGGTGTTCTACGACATCACCGCCAGTCCCGAGAACCGCTCGGTCGAGTGCGCCTGGGTAAGCCGCGTGGCCGAAGTGCTCGACATTCCCTTCTGTGTCGCCGGCGGCGTCAGCTCCGTGGCTCAGGCCGAGACGATACTCGGCGCCGGCGCCGAAAAGATCTCGATCAACTCGCCGGCGCTGGAGCGGCCACAGTTGATCGACGAACTGGCGCGGCGCTTCGGCGCGCAATGCGTGGTCGTGGGCATCGACAGCCAGGCGGCGGACGGCAGTTATCACGTCCATCAATACACCGGTGACGCCGGCCGCGCCCGTGACACGGGGCGAGCGACGCTGGAGTGGGTGCGCGAAGTGCAGCAGCGCGGCGCCGGGGAAATCGTCCTCAATTGCATGGCAGCCGACGGCGTGCGCGACGGTTACGACATCGCCCAACTCCGTACCGTGCGCGATTGCTGCGACGTCCCGCTGGTTGCCTCCGGCGGCGCGGGGAGAGCTGAGCACTTCGCAGCCGTGTTTATCGCCGCCGGCGTCGACGCCGCGCTCGCCGCCAGCGTGTTCCACTCCGGCGAAATCGCCATTCCCTCACTCAAGAGCTTCCTGCGTGCCCAGGGCATCGAGGTGCGGCCATGAATCTGCAACTTTCCGACCTAGACGACCTGGCCTGGGACAAACAGGCCGGGCTCCTCCCCGCGATCGTGCAGCACGCCACCAGCGGCGCGGTGCTGATGCTCGCGTACATGACCCGCGAGGCGCTGCGCGCCACGCTCGAACGCGGGCGCGCGGTCTTCTACAGCCGCTCACGGCAGCAACTATGGGAAAAGGGCGCGACTTCCGGCCACACGCTGCGCGTGACGGCGATCCGCAAGGACTGTGACAACGACACGCTGCTGGTATCAGCGCTCCCGGACGGCCCTGCCTGCCACCTGGGCACGGCGAGTTGCTTTGGCGATGAACCGGCGAGCGAGGGCGAACGGCTCGCCTTCCTGGCCGATCTTGAAACGATCCTCGGCGAGCGCATCGCCGCAAGTCCGGAGGGCAGCTACACCGCCAGCCTCTATGCCAAGGGCGCCCGACACATGGCGCAGAAGGTGGGCGAGGAAGGTCTGGAAGTGGCGCTCGCGGCGGTCGGCGAAACCGATGGCCGGCTGATCGGCGAGTCCGCCGACCTGGTCTTTCACCTGCTCGTCTTGCTGCGCAGCCGCGGGCTTGGCATCCAGGCGGTGGTCGATGAACTGCGCGACCGCCACGCCGACCGCCGCGCCGCGGCCCCCTGACAGCGCATTCTGTCAACTCAAGCGGGGGCGCAACTCGCCGTTAACCCGGGACATGGATCCCGCGTCCACCAGCAAACCTGCCACCTGCGGCCGCGCCGGGCGCGCGCTGCCGCGGCGCACCCTGATCTGGCTGGCCATGGCCGGCGGTTTCGTGGGCCTGTGCGCGGCGGATTCGCACAGTACCCTGCAGGTCACGGCCAACGTGATGGCGGTAGCGCACCTGGAAATGACGACGCCGGCGCCGCTGCTGCTGATCAGTGCGGCCGATCTGGCGCGCGGCTACCTCGACACGCCGCGTCCGTTGCGACTGCGCGTCTTTAGCAACAGCCGCGCGGGTTTTGCCCTGGACGTGGCGACCTTGAGTCCGTGGTTCACGGCCGTGGCGCTTGAGGGGTTCGACGTCGGGGTTTCGCTGGGCGCCGAGGGTGGCACAATCGTGCAGCGCTGGCAGGGCGAACAATCGCGCGCACTGCAGCTGCGCATGCGCTTCAAACTCGCCGCGGGCCTGGCGCCCGGACTCTATGCCTGGCCGCTGCAGCTGCGCGCGCGGCCGCTGTAGCCCTGTAGCGAGCCTTCAGTAGGTGATGGTCACCACGATGGTATCGCTGTAGCTGCCGGCGGCGGGATCCTGCAAGGCCGGAATCCGCCCATAAATGGTGCCGGTGGCGGTCCGCGTGGGCGTGCTCGCGCTCAGTGCCAGCGACGCTCCTCCGGTCTGCGATCCGCCGGTGCCGTCACCGCGAATCTGCGTGTAGGCGGCGTCATAGAAAAGATTGTAATTGAGCGGGTTGCCGCCGGAGAGCATGGTGCGCAGTGCATAACTGCCGCTCGCCCCGGTGCTGTAGCTGGAAACCAGATTCACCGTGGTCGCGCCGCCGCTCAGCAGCGTGCAACTGACGGTCACCAGGCCATTGGCGTAGGTGGGCGTCGCGCTGAGCGGGTTGTAGATGCCGAAGGCCGGCCCGGTCGCCGTCACCGAGCAGCTCACCGCTCCCATGGCCAGGACCGGCAGCAGCACTGCGCAGCAGGCGAACAACGACGCCCCGGCGACACGCCGGATCATGGCTGCTGCTCCAGGCCCGACAGGGAGTGACAGTAGACCGTTCCCATATCCGGCAACGGATCATCGAGCGGTGGCGGCTCGAGGCGGAAAGTGCAGCGCGCGTCGCCCCACTGCGCAGTGCCCGCGGTGCCATGATCAAACCCGGTTACGTAGGTCACGCCGTCATAGGTTACCGGAAATAGCTCGCCCATGAACCGCACACTGGCGCCGGCCGGAACCGCTGATCCATCGCCGGTGACCAGCCGGAAGGTGCCGCCACGCACGCGCTCAACCGGGAAGCGCACCAGTACGCCGCTGCGGTAACGCGGCGTGACCGTCAGCGTGCGCGCGCCGATGCTGGTGTCGAGCGGTAATTCCACCGGTTCGATGTTGACCCGGTTGGCTTCGTAGGGAAGCAGTTCAGGCAGCAGCGCGCGGCCCTGCGGATTCGTGTGGGCGACCAGCTGGTTATCGAGATAGACGGGAATGCCCGGCAGACCCGCGACGTCCACCAGCGCGAAGCTCCCGGACACCTGCCGCGCCGCGCGCAGCTCGCCGCCGAGGAGGGTGGCTGCACCGCTCCAGAAAGCGCTGGCGCCGCTGACGCCATGATTGCGCGCCGCCTGCAGCTGCAGATCGCCCACCCGCCACTGCTCGCGCAGTTCGCCATCGTAGTTGCCGCGGCTCGAGCCGCCGAGCCGCCAGCCCTGCCCCGGGCCGAGCGGCGGATTCTGGATATAGGTCGCGTACAGTTCATCGTCCGGGGCACCGGGCCCACTGCCGCTGTTGCCAGTGAACACGGCGGCACGGCGCTGCGTGAGCGCGAGCGTGAAAGTGAGGAAAATGCTGCGTCCGACCGAGCCGCCCTGGCTGCTGCGGGTAGCGGTCAGGTTCACCGCGCCGCGATCAGTGATGCTGCGACTGTAGCTCATGCTCGCGGTCTGATCGGTCGGCAGGTTTGCAAACTTCTGTTGCACCACAACCGCAGCCAGCGAGCCCCAGCGCTGCAGGTTGACGCCCAGTTGCGCGAGGTCACGGCGCCGGAACCGGAGCGCGGGCACTTCGGCGGAAGAGATCTGGCGGTAGCCCGCCGCAGCGACGGAGCTGCTGAAGGCGATATTGAAGCGCGCGCCCTGCCGCTCCACACCCAGGCCGTAGAGCCAACCTGAACTGCCCGGGCCACCGCCCGCCGCCGCCGTGAAATTGGCCACCGCAATCCGGCCAATGGCCGCGGCACCGGCCACGCCGAATGCGTGCGCCTGCTGCTCGAGGTATTCACCGTGGGCTTCCAACGTGAAGCCATTGGTGATGCCGCGCCGGTAGCTGCCGCTCCCCATCAGCGGCCCGTAGTGGGCGCTCGCCGTGGTGTAGTCGCGACGCACTTTTCCGAGATCCAGCTCGTACTGGCTCAGGCCCGCGGCAAGCAGCCGCAGGCTCGAATAGAACGGTTGTGTCAATTGCTGTTCGCGCCCCAGCGCGTCGCGCACCACGACGCTCACCTGGCCGGCGCCAGTCACGGCCGGCAGCTGGTCGATGACGAACGGTCCGGGCGGCAGCGTCGCGCTCGAGACCTTCTGGTTGTTTACGTAGACATCGACCGTCGAGGGCACGAGCGCGGTGCCCGAGGCAGTCAGCAGCGGCGCGGTAATGAGATCAGGACGGAGCGAGAAATTCCGGCCCCAGCCCACACCTGCGAAGCGCACCGCGCTCCCCCAGGTGCTGCCATCGCTGATCGCGTCGCCGAATGTCGCCCGTTCGATGCGCGCCGGGAAATCCATGGTAAAGGTGGTATCGAGCCGCACCGTTTCCGTGCGCCCGCCGAGCGAACGCACCACGCCGGAGTTGAGCAACACGCCGGGGCTGGCAAAGACGCCAAGCTCGGCGTAGGCGCCGGTCAGATTCTGCCCGGCAACGCGCTGTGCCGACAGCTGGTAGTTCAGGAACGCGCCAGGACTCGCGCTGCTCAGGACCGGCACTGGCCGGAGCGGCGCGCGCACCCGTGTTGGCGCAAAGGCGGCCGCGGGCGCCGTCACGACGATGCTCTGCGCCGATTCGTTGACGCTGACGCTGAGTCCGGGCACCGCCGCAAGCGGCAGGTAACGCCGGCCCTGGTGCACGAATCCGGTGCCCGGCGGCGTAAGCAGGCGCAGTCGCAGGAAATCGGCGGCGTCAAACCATAGTGCAGCTGCGGCATCACGCAGCACGATCAGCGTTTCGCCCTCGGCCTGGGCATTCACGGTGACGTTCATGACCGCTTCGCGGTAGCCATCCTCGAGCGGCGGCGGTGCGCTGTCGGCCCGCGCCGCCGCACAGCACAGCAGCCACAAGGGCCAGACTAGGTTAAACCGGCGTGGAGAAAACCTGGCATAGGGGCACATCGCAGCGCGCCCGGTATCACGTGCCCGTGGTCGCGACGTCGGCCTGGAATTCCCCCTGATCACTCGAGCCGTGGACCGTGATGGCGGCATCGCGGGCAACCCCGGCCGGCGCGTCGAGCTTCCAGCTCACCGTGCTACCGGGCAACACGTAGCGGCTCACCGCACCGCGCACGCTCTGCTCGGTACCGGCAATATGCAACGTGAAATCACTCACCTGCAGGTGTGCCTGGCCGCCGTTGCTGGCGCTCACCGCCAGCTTGCCGTCCGCCTGCCACTGTGCATGCCAGCTCAACGCGGACGCGGCGGGAGCCGCAGGCTTCACAAACAGCGGCAGGCTCAGGCGCAGTGCCACGCGCAGGCCGGTGAAATTCTTGTCGACGGGTTGCGGCACTTCCGCCAATACCAGCCGATAATCGAGCTCGCGCGTCGCGTCGGGCTCGCGCCGCAGCGCCACCCTCACGATCTGCTCGCCGTTGGGCGGCAACGTGAACACCGGCGGCGTCGCCAGCAACTCATGCGTCGCGGTGTAGCTTTCCTCACCCCCGGTTTGCGTCCAGGCCAGGGTCGACACCTGGATCAGCAGCGGTGCAGCAGCGTCGTTGTGCACGGTGAGCACCGCAGTGCGCTGTGCGCCCTGCAGTTCGATGCGCACTGGCGCGATGCTGAAAGTGCCCGCGGCGGCCGTTCCGGCCGCCGCGAACGTCAACATCAACGCAGTGACAGTGCGGGCCAGCGCTGGCCGCTTGTCGCTACCGAGTCTCAATGGCGCTCTACTGACGGTGGCTTAATACGTGACCGTCACGCTGATCGTATCGGCATAGGCGCCGGTCGTAACCGCCTGGTTGGCGACGCTGTCGGGGAGACTGCCGAACACCGTCACCGCCACCGCGGTCGCCAGGCCCGTGCCCGTGCCCGGTACTGTGACGCCGAGCGTACCGTCGCCAAAGATCGTGGCGAAACCGGCCGTCGTGTACAGGTTGTACTGCAGCGTGTCGGTGCCGTTGCTCATCAGGCGCTGCGTGATCGTGCCGCCGGCCGTGGTGCCGCCGTTCAGCGCTACCGTGAACGTCGTGCCCTTGGTGCACTTCACGTTGACCGTGGTGTTGGCGGCCAGGGCGCCACCGGCCGGCGTGTAGTTGCCAAAGCCCAGGGCAGCGGCAGCGACCGAGCAGGTCTTGAGAACCGTTGCGGAAACGCCGAAGGTCGTGGTGGCGACAGCGGCACTAGCCGTGCCCGAGGCAGCCAGGGCCGCGGCGGCCATCGTTGCAGTGAGTATCTTGCGCATGAGCACTCCTTGAGGAAACCCGTTGGTCGACATGACTTACCGATAGGGACGGGCCCGACCTGGGCCCGCTCTGGAGTGGAATTCTTGCTAAAACGCACGCTATCGACGTGACGCGGTTCTCAATTGGCGCAAGGCGCGCTCAAGTCTGGGGTCAATCTGCCGACGCAACCGCACTTTTCTAGAGGACCAGTTCCACCGCCGGCACGCGCAGGTTGTAGTTCGAACTCATGGACCGGCCGTAAGCGCCAGCATTGGCGATCAGCAGCACGTCGCCCTCCACGGTGGGCGGCAGCAACCGGTCGTGGCCGAGCACGTCGGCCGATTCGCAGATCGGACCGACCACGTTGACGAGCTCGGTCGCCGGCTGGTCCAGGCGCGTCAGGTTGACGATCTCGTGCCAGGCGCCATAGAGCGCCGGGCGAATCAGGGAATTCATGCCGGTGGCGACACCGACGTAGTGCGTGTCTTCCTTGGACTTGGTCTGGGTGACGCGCGCCAGCAGCACGCCCGCCGCTGACACCACGTAGCGTCCCGGTTCGAGCCACAGCTCGATGGCCGGCGACTGCGCGCGCACCGCCCCGAGCGCCGCGTCGAATTTCTCCAGGTCGAGCGCGACCTGTTCATGTCGCTCCGGCACGGCGAGTCCGCCGCCGACGTTGATGATGCGGACGTCCGCGAAGCGGCGTGCCGCCGTGAACAGGAGCCCGGCGGTCTCCACCCAGCTGGCGATGTCGAACACGCCGCTGCCGCTGTGCGCGTGCAAGCCGGAGACGCGGCACCCCGCCGCTGCGGCCAGCTGCGAGAGCACCTCGAGTTCGGCCAGCGGGATGCCAAACTTGGAATTCACGCCGGCGGTGCGCACGTGGTGGTGGTGGCCGTGACCGGTGCCGGTATCGACCCGCACCAGCACCTCGTGGTTCCTGAACACCTGGGGCCAGGCCTGCAGCACATACAGGTTGTCGATGGTGAGTGTCACGCCGCGCGCCAGCGCCCAGGCGTACTCATCGCGCGCGGCGAAGTTTGGTGTAAAGAGCACGCGCTGCGGCTCGATCCCGGGAACAGAGGCGAACACATGTTCGAGCTCGCCGCGCGAGACGCACTCGATACCGAGTCCGGCGGCGGCCACAATGCGCAACAGCTCGGCGTGCGGATTCGCCTTCATGGCGTAGAAAATGCGGCTGAACGATTTGAGCGCGCGCAGCTCACGCGCCGCGCTGCCAACCACGGCACCGTCGTAGACAAAGGCGCAGTCGTGGTCGGCGCCGATACGGAGCAACTGCGCGCGCCGCGCATGCCACCAGGGCTGCGGGACCGCCACGCTGCGCCGCGTGACGCCGTAGAGCTCGGCCCAGCTTGGCCCCAGCACCGTGTCGCCCGGGACCGGTCGGATCAGCAGATCGTGCAGCTCCTGCACCAGCCGGTCGCCCTGCAGTTCATCGACCACAAAAGTGAAATTCAGGTCGTTCGCCGCCTGGCTCACCATGTAGATGCGCTGCTCGGCGAACAACTCGAAGGCCGCGCCGAGCTGATGCAGGATACCGCGGATATTCCGGCCCACCAGGCTCACCTGCGCGCAGGGTCCGATAATTTGTACGCGGCACAGTTGGTTGAGCTCGCCGACCAGAGCATCGAGCGCGTCATGCTCAAGATTGTTGGCTGCCGGATCGAGCGACACGGTAACGTTGGTCTCCGAAGTCGAGACCTGGTCGACCGACATGCCGTGGCGCTTGAAGATCTGGAAGGCATCGGCGAGGAAGCCCACTTCGTGCCACATGCCCGGACTGTCCAGCGCCAGCAGCGTGATGCCCTTCTTGATGCACACCGCCTTGACCTGCGCGGCGCCATCGCCGCCGCTGGCGCTGATGTGCGTGCCCTCGAGCTGCGGCGTCTGCGTCGCGTAGATCCACAGCGGAATCTGCGCCTGCCTGACCGGCAGGATGCAACGCGGGTGCAGCACCTTGGCGCCGCTGCTGGCGATCTCCTGCGCTTCGTCGTAATGGAGTGCACGCAGGAGCCGCGCTGCGGGCATCGAGCGCGGGTTGGCGCTGAACATGCCGGGCACGTCGGTCCAGATTTCCAGGCGTATGGCGCACAGCTTGGCGGCGAAATAGGCGCCGGAAGTATCGGAACCACCGCGACCGAGCAGCACCGTGTCGCCGACCGCATTGCCGGCGATGAATCCTTGTGTGAGCACCACTGGTTCCAGGGTCTCGAGTTGTGCACGCAGCGCCGCGTCGGCGGAGAAATCACAGGTCGCCGACAGATAATTCGCCGCGGCAGGAGCGTTCGCGCGCGGCATCGACCGCAGGCCGGTGCGCGCATCCCACCAGCTGCAGCCCAGTCCCTGGGAGCGCAGGAAACGCGCACCGAGTTCGGTGGCCAGCAGTTCACCGCAGGCCACGATCCGCGCCCGCTCGCGATCGCTCACGGCGCCGCGGCTGCCCACCTCAGCGAGCATCTGCCTGAGCCCCGCCAGACAATCTTCGAAGGCCGGCGAGCTGCCAACCCCGAGCTCGGCGGCCAGCTCCCGGTGGCGACCCTCGAACGCGGCCAGCATCGGCGCGTGCCCGTCGCCCAGTGCGGCGGCGAGCATTCTTTCCAGGCTATCGGTGACGCCGCTCAGTGCTGAATGCACGATCAGGACGCGGGCGCCGCCCGCTGTGCGTTCGCGCGCCACGGTGGCGATGTTGCGCCAGTTGCTCAGCGTGGCAACACTCGTGCCGCCGAATTTCAGCACGATCCATTCAGTCGCCGCGCCTGCGCTCATCGCTTACCTGGGGACCGCGGCCGCTATTCTTCGTCGAAAAGTTCGCGCAGATCTTTTTCAAGCTTGCGGTCGGCCAGCACTTCTTCCAGCTTACTCCAGGCCGCCTTGCCCTTCTTGCCCTGAGTGCGCACGCGCTTATCCACGCGCGCCAGCAGACCATCGTAATCGGTGCTGTCTTCGGCTTCGGCGACGAATTCTTCGTCAATGTCGAAATTTTCGCTATCGCGTTCGGACATGGCGTTTCTTAAAAATACTCTTCAGGATCAGCGTGTTAAGCAAGAAATGGGTCTCACGGGGACGGCGAACTATAGCTGATTTTCGGCCGCTTTCAACTCCGACCCAAAAACAGCAAAAAGGTGCCGTTATGGGGATGCCGGCGCCGGGGGTGCCGGGGGCCCTGGCTCGGCCGAAGGCGCGACGGGAATGGCATCCGGCGCCTCCGCCTCCAGCCCGACTGTGGCGAGGACCCCGTCGGCCCGCGCCAGCACCTCGCGGGCGTAGTCCCAGTGAATCGCGACCGTGCTCTCGCCCACCGCTTCGCGCAG
>JAYTXT010000091.1:0-5465 GCA_043742765.1 Gammaproteobacteria bacterium
AGCCGCGTTCAAGAAATTCCAGGCCGCGCAGGGCGAGCTGTCGCAGGCGCTCAAGAGCCTGTTCGCGGTCACCGAGAATTACCCGGAGCTCAAATCCGACCAGAATTTCCGCGACCTGCAGGCGCAACTCGAGGGCACGGAAAACCGCATCGCGGTGGCGCGTAAGCGCTATATCGACGCGGTGCAGGACTACAACGTAACGATCCGTTCGTTCCCGAGCAATCTCACGGCGATGATCTTCAAGTACCAGACCAAGCCGAATTTCGCGGTCGAGAACGAGTCGGTGATCGCCAAGCCGCCGACCGTTGATTTCAGTGGCGCTGCCGCGCCCTCCGGCACACCCGCCGGACAATAGTGACGCGGGCCGGACTGCTGGCGGCGTGCCTGCTGGCGGCGGCCGCGCCGCTTGCGGCGCAGGCGCCGCAGCCGGTACCGAAGCTCGAGGCGCGGGTGACCGACCTGACCGGCACGCTGACCGCCGGCGAGCAGGCGGATCTCGAACAGCAACTGGCCGCCTTCGAGGCGCGCAAGGGCGCGCAGATCGCGGTGCTGGTGGTGACGACCACGCAGCCGGAAGCGATCGAGCAGTATTCGATGCGCGTGGTAGAGACTTGGAAACTCGGGCGCGCAAAAATCAGTGATGGCGTGCTGTTGCTGGTCGCAAAGGACGACCGCGCGGTTCGCATCGAGGTGGGCTACGGCCTCGAAGGTGCGCTCCCGGACGCCACCGCCAACCGCATCGAAGATGAGACCATGATCCCGCTGTTCCGCCAGGGGCAGTATTTTGCCGGTATCAGCGCCGGTGTTGCCCAGATCATGAAGGTGGTCGACGGGGAGCCCTTGCCACCGCCGGATGCGAGTTGGAAGGGCGCTGGCAACAGCCTCGGCAGGATGCTGCCGGCGCTGTTCATCGGCTTCATGGTGGCGTCGTCGATCCTGCGGGCGATTTTCGGGCGCATCGGCGGCGCGGCGGCAACCGGCGGGTTGCTGGGAATCATCGCCTGGGTGTTCAGCCAGATCCTGGTCGCGGCATTCGGCGTGGCCGTCCTGGCATTCCTGCTGTCGCTGGTTTTCGGAATGCGCGGTCCAGGCTGGAGTTCGGGCGGTCGGGGCGGTTTTGGCGGCGGCTTCGGCGGACTCGGCGGCGGTGGCTTTGGCGGTGGCGGGTTCGGTGGCGGCGGCGGCGGTTTTGGCGGCGGGGGCGCTTCCGGACGATGGTGAAGCGGCTGCAACGGCTGTCGCGGCACTGGCGCGCGCAGTTACGGCCGGCGCGACGGCTGCTGCCTGCGGCGGCGCTGGCGCAGATTGCAGCGCAGATACGCGCGGCGGAGGCGACGCACGCGGGCGAGATCCGCGTCGTCGTCGAGACGTCGCTGTCCTTCCCGCAGCTGTGCCAGGGTCTGAGCGCACGGGAGCGCGCCGTGCAGCTGTTTGCAGCGCTGCACGTCTGGGACACCGCGCACAACAACGGCGTGCTGGTCTACGTATTGCTGGCCGACCGCGCTATCGAGATCGTGGCCGACCGGGCGATCGCCGCGCACATTCCCGCGGCGGAATGGGCGGCGTTGTGCGCCGAAGTCGCCGAGCGCTTCCGACAGGGCGACGCCGCGGCTGGCTGCTGCGTGGCCGTCCGGAGCGTCGCCCTGCGCATGGCGCGCTATTTCCCCGCGGCGGGCGGCGATGGCAACGAACTGCCCAATCAGCCCGTACTTCTCTAGAATTGGCTGGATGAGACCCCGGATGACATGGATTCGAGCCACTGCCGTGCTCGCTGCGCTCGCCCTGGCGGGCTGCTCGCTGCTCAGTGCGCCCTGGTCAAAGGCGCCGCCGCCACCGCCATCGATGGCCGTCGTGACGCCACCGCCGGAGCCGCTGCTGCCACTTCCGGTAGCCACCCACAAATTCGAGCTCAGCGACCCCAAGGACGATGTCTACGGCGAGGTGCAGCTCACCACTGCGGGCAAGGAAGACACGCTGCCGGACATCGCGCGGCGCTTCAACGTCGGCTACGAGGAAATCGTGCGCGCCAATCCGGGGGTCGATCCGTGGCTTCCGGGCGCCGGGCGCAAGATCGTCGTGCCGACGCAGTTCGTGCTGCCGAATGCGCCGCGCGAGGGCATCATCATCAACCTCGCGGCGATGCGCATCTATTACTTTCCGAAGCACAAGAGCGATGAGCCGCAGCTGGTCTACACCCATCCGATCGGCGTCGGCAAAGTCGGCTGGCAGACGCCCGAGGGCGTCACGAAGATCATCTCCCGCGAGGAAAATCCGACCTGGCGGCCTAGCGCCGGGGTGCGCAAGGAGCACGCCGCGAATGACGATCCGGTGCCGGCCGTGGTGCCGCCCGGGCCGGACAATCCGCTGGGCAAATACAAATTCACGCTTGGGTGGCCGAGCTACCTGATTCACGGCACCAACAAGCCCTACGGCGTCGGCCTGCGCTCCAGCCACGGTTGCATCCGCCTCTATCCGGAAGACATCCAGAAATTCTATGAAGCCGTGCCGCTGGGTACGCAGGTGCGGGTCGTCAACCAGCCGTTCCTGTTCGGCTGGCGCGACGGGCGCCTGTACCTGCAGGCCTATACCGTGTTCGAGGATGACTCGCGCAACTGGAGCAAGGCGCAGAAGACGCTGCTCCTGAAATCGATGTCGCCGCGCCTGGAGAAGCTGCTCAAGGCCGCCGGCACCAAGATCGACTGGGAGGCCGTCACGCAGGTCGCCAACGCGCCGCGCGGCCTCGCGGTGCCCGTGAGTGTCACGGCGGGCACGGTCGATGCGGTGCTCGCGGCCGCGCCGCTGGTTCAGAACCAAATTCCCGATGGCGCCAACTGGGACGGTGCGGACGAGGTGGACGCCGACCAGCAGAGCTTCCAGCAGCTGCAATCCGAGCGTGAACCCCGGAGCGCGCAACAGGCGGTACCGCAGCCCCAACCCCAGGCGCAAACCGCGCCCCAGCCGGTCCCGAGTGACCATGCAAATCCCGTCAGTCCCAGCGGCTGATCCGGCCCAGGCGCAGTTGCCGGCGCCGATCGAGCGGTTGGCGACCGCCGTAACGGCCTTCGTGGGCCGCGCCCTCAAGGGACCGCTGAACACCCCGACCCCGATCAGCAGTTTCGCCGAGTTCCAGCGCCAGTTCGGTGGGCTGTGGCAGCCCTCGACACTGGGCTACGCAGTCGAGCAGTATTTTGAAAGCGGCGGCCGCCAGGCGCTCATCGTCCGCGTCGCCAACGGCGCGCGCGCGGCGACGCTGCGGCTCCCGGCGGGCGACGGTGAATTGCTGATGCAGGGGCGGCAGCCTGGTACGCGCGAATACCTGCGCGCCTCGGTCGATTACGACGGCATTGCCGCCTGCGATGCCGACCAGTTCAACCTGGTGTTGCAGCGGCTTCAGCTGCCCGGCTCCGAGCTGGTGGAGGCGCAAGAGATCATGCGCCGTGTCTCGGTGCTGCCCGGCAGTGAACGCTCGATCGAGCGCCTGCTGGTCCGCTCCCGCCTGGTGCGCCTCGCGGGGCCGCTCCCGGCCGAGCGGGCGGCACGCACGCTGCCGGCGCGTTCCGGCGCCGCCGCCGGTTACGTTGCTGCCAACAGCGACGGGGCCGATGGCACGGATCTCACCGACTACGACCTGATCGGGGACGCGGCGGCCGGAACCGGCTTGTTCGCGTTGTGCGGCGGCCCGCGCTTTGACCTGCTGTGCGTGCCGCCGCTGTCCCGCGAGCGGAATATCGGCATGGCGACGCTCCACGTGGCGACGCGCCTGTGCCGCGCGCAGCAGGCGCTGCTGCTGGTCGATCCGCCGGCCAGCTGGGACAGCATCGACGCCGCAATTGACGGTGCCACGCATTGGGTCTTCCAGAGCGAGCAGGCCGTGCTGTATTTTCCGCGGCTGCTGGCGCCCGACCGCCTGCGCGGCCGCACGGAAGTGTTCGCCGGATGCGGCGCAGCCGCGGGCCTGATCGCACGGGGCGACGAGGCCAGCCCGCTGTGGAGCGCCGCGGCCGGTGAGACAGCGCTGCTGCGCGCACCGCTCCGGCCGCAGTTCGTGCTGGACGAGTTGCAGCGCGCGCGCCTCGCGCAACTGGGCGTGAACTGCTTTGATCAGGTGCGGCCGGGCAGCGGAGCGGTGCGCAGCGCGCGCACGCTGCTGGCTGAGAACGCCGCCCGCGGCGAATCGCGCTACCTGCCAGCGCGGCGATTGACCTTGTGGTTGCAGGCCTGTGTGCTCGAAGGCACTCGCTGGACGCGGCTCACCAACGGCGGCCCTGCGCAATGGCAGCGTGTGCACACACAGGTCGAGGCCTTTCTGGAGGGACTTGCCGGCGAAGGCGCGTTTGCCGGGCGCGACAATGAGGAACGCTATTTCGTGATCTGCGATGCGCGCCTCAATCCCGCCGAGGCGGTCGCGCAGGGCCGCTGCCGCCTGCTGTTCGGCTTCGCCGCCTGGCGGCCCGGCGAGTTCCAGTCCTGCCTGGTGACGCATGAGCGCAGCGGCAGCAGCGTACGTGCGGTCACCATCAATCGCATGGCCACCTCCGGAGCGCGGGTCGCCGAGGAAATCGAGACCGCGATCCTGCGCCAGTTGGCCGCTGCCCCGGGGACCGGCTACACATCCATGGCGGCCGCCGGCCCGCGCCGCCAGAGTATGATTGCGCCCCGTGAGCCGTGAGTTCGCAGCAGCCAGGGCGTAGCCGTGCCGGAACGATATGTCATTTTTTCCCATGGGCGGGATAGCGAGCCGTGGAGCCGGAAGATTACCGGTCTGGCGGAGATCGCCCGCACCGAGGGCTACCATGCCGACTCGCTCGACTACCGCGGCATCGACTCGCCCCGTGACCGGGTCACGAAACTCGTCGAACACTGCCAGAAACTGCCGGGGGAGCTGGTGCTGGTCGGCTCCAGCCTCGGCGGCTACGTCGCCGTGGCCGCGGCCTCGCTCCTGCATGCGCGCGGCGTGTTCCTGCTGGCGCCGGCCCTGTTGATGGAAGGTCTGCCGCCGCTGCGCCAAGGCCTGATCGACTGCCCGACCACCATCATCCACGGCTGGCGGGACACGGTCGTCCCGCCGCAGCACAGCGTCGAGTTTGCGAGGCAGTACCGCGCCAGGCTCCACCTGCTGGACACCGATCATCGCATGTACGACCAACTGCAAACGATCAACTATTTCTTCGAGCACTTCCTGGTGTCGATCGATATGCGCTTCGGCTATCGCTAGGCACTGGCGATGCCCGGCGCAGGCCAGACCCACTGATGGATTCGCTGCTTGCCAGGCTGGTGGCGTTGTGGGCGCGCGCGCGGCTCGAGCCCGCGGACATCGGCGCGCGACTGCGCGACAGCGCCGTCCCGGTCTGCTACGTGCTTGAGCGCCGCAGTGCGGTCGACCTGGCGGTGCTGCGCGCGCTGTGCGCGCGCGCGCGCCTGCCGCGCCCGCGCCGCCGCCTGCTGGCCGCGCCGGCCAGCGCCGG
>JAYTXT010000092.1:0-5042 GCA_043742765.1 Gammaproteobacteria bacterium
CATTCGGTAGGTGTTGCACGGCAGTACTGCGGCCGGCTGGGCAAGACGGATAACTGCCAAATCGCCGTGAGCCTGTCGATCGCGAACGAGCAGGGCAGCGTGCCGGTGGCGTACCAACTGTATCTGCCCGAGGAGTGGGCGCAATCTGCTTCGCGCCGGAAGAAGGCAGGCGTTCCGGATCCGATCAGGTTTCGCACCAAGACTGCCCTGGCTCTTGAGCAGATCGATGGGGCTCTGGCTGCTGGGATTCCCATGGGTGTCGTTCTGGCCGATGCCGCGTACGGAACCGAGACCCATTGGCGTGAGCAGCTTTCCTCACGAGGCCTGCAGTACATGGTGGGGGTACGTAGCAACACCAAGGTCTGGTGGGGACCTCATCAGCCGGCACCGATGCCACCGGCGAGCCGCAACGGCGGTCGACCGCGCACGCGACCGGTTCGGGATGTGAAGCATGCACCGGTCTCGGTGCACGAACTCGCGCAGAGCCTGCCACCGCGGAAGTTCCAGCGTGTCAGTTGGCGCGAAGGGACCGCCACGCCGCTGAGCTCCCGTTTCACCGCCGTGCGCATACGTGCGGCACACAACAGTCAGCCGCATGCGGAACAGTGGATGCTGATCGAGTGGCCGCAGGGGGATCCAGAGCCGCGGCATTACTGGTTCTCGACTCTGCCCGCGAACACACCGCTCAAAACCCTGGTCGCCAACGCCCAAGGTCGATGGCGAATCGAGCGCGACTATCAGGAGCTCAAATCCGAGCTCGGTCTGCATCACTATGAAGGCCGAAACTGGCGTGGCTTTCATCATCATGCAAGCCTGTGCATCGCCGCCTACGGCTTTCTGATGCGCGAACGATTGCGCAGTAAAAAAAACTCCGTTCAACTCACGGCGCCTGCCGTACCCAGAGCCTTCAAGCCGCGCGGGTCTGGCCCCGATGCAGCGCCACGTTCCACAGTCGATCGCTACTCTGGCCTTCAGTCTTGGTCGACTCATCGCCAGACGCCTGCCGCAGTGCCCTTGTTGCGGCATGCGCGCTTACCGACGAGATTACACTTATTAACACAGTAGAACTAATGAGCACCACCAAGTACCCCTGAACCTCCGAGAAAGTCCCGCAACCACATGTTGTTGGTGCCGCGCGCGGCAGCCTGCTCGCACTGATCGTCAGGGCCGAAGATCAGCGAGCGTTCGAAGACGACGCAGAAGCGCTGGGGCACGGGCCTGGCTGGCTGGGTCGCCCGGCAGATGCCCAGGTATCGCCTGGATGAAATCCGCAGTCACCAGCAAGGCCGAGAACCGATCGGCCAGGTAATGCCGGAGTTCCGCTGGCGCGTCCCTCGTCTCGGCGACCAGTTCCTCCCGACCGTCAGCGATGGTCAGCACGTCCTCCAGATCGTGACTCGCCAGAAAGTCGCCCGCGCCGCGATCACCGAAAGCTTCCAGTTTCGTCCCGACGAAGACCGGCGCCCGGATAAGGCGGATCGAAGCGCCCGTAGGAATCGTCACGCGCTCGGCGGAACTGACGGCGAGCGGATACCAGCGGTTGTGAAACCCGAGCAGAGGCTCCGCGGGCATCAGGTCGACTTTCATCCCCTTGCACACTCATCTGCAGACTGGGGCTTCCGGCGAGCGATCACGGGCGAATCCACGCGCCTCCACGGCCGCTTCCAGCCGGTGGTATTGGGCGAGACTCGCGACCTGCGCCACGATATCCACGTCCTGGGTTGCCCGGATCAACTCGGCTCGCGGTGCCGTCAGCAGCAAGCCCGTGGCGCAGCCGCCCACAAAGACCAGCGAGTCGCAGAGTTCCCCGAGCGCGTCGACAATCAGCGCGATCATCGGCAGATCGGGATCGTCTGCGAAGCCGACGAGGGTCACCGCAACCGCTCCTCCAACATCCTTTGGGCAATCCCCCGCTCACGTGCCTGGCCAATGCGCAGCAGGTCGAATAGCGACAGCAATTCGTGAAAGTCCCGATCATGCTGAGCTGCCAGCGGCAGGGATTCATACAGGGGCAGCAGGGACTGCCCCCGGGCCTTGCCTTCAGGATGCGGCCAGACAGTCACCACCCCGGCCTTTGCTGCCATCAGCTTCTTCAGCGCCGGCAGGGCTTGAGCCGTCGGAAACCCGATCGTGGTGCCGCCGCGCACCGGTGGATAGGCGTACCTCGCTCCGTGAATCACGAAGGCGCGCAAAGCCGCCATGACGGGCTGGGGAGGCCCTTCGACGTCGGCGATAAACCCTGCGGCGCCCAGTCGTTGCACGGCCGCGTGGGCCTCGAAGCGTGACAGGTGCATCGCCTCACCCAATACCGCGTACGGAAGCCAGCGCTTCTTGAGGGCGACGAGTTTCAGGGCCACCGCCAGATCCTGGGGTTTCAGCACCCACTGGCGGCTACCCGCCCTTTTGAGGGCAACGGATTTTCCATGAGCTGGCCTTGTCATATGCTGTATGCATATAGCATATTTTGACGAACTTTCAAGTCCGCGCCTTGAATACGATGTGAACCGGCGTCCAACGCGAACCAGGCGGGTTTCCTGAAGTACTGAATAGTTTCAGCAAGATACCGCGTGTCTCGCTGATCAATCTTGCATGCCGGTTGACAACTATGCGTGTCGATGAGAATTGATACCTCGAAACGGAGGAGAGACTTTAAGATACTGATTTATAGGTGTTTGTGGTGCCGCAGGAGAGTCTCGAACTCCCGACCCCCTGATTACAAATCAGGTGCTCTACCAACTGAGCTACTGCGGCAAATCCCAGGCTTGCGTGATTCGATGACCGGACGTGTCAGGCGCCCGTGACAATCTTGCCTGAGCGCAGGACAGGCTGCATTTATTGCCCCGTAGCCGCCGCAGGCGCGGGTACCAAACAGGCGCCCCAGGCGGGCGACGCAGGGAGATTCAGGCCCTGCACCAGCGCAGCCACGGCCGGCGGCGGTACGTCGTTCGCCAGCTCGACGTCGAACCAGTATTCCTTCACCGGGTGCGAGCGCGCTTCGATCACCGGCTCGAGGCCGGCGGCGCGCACCGCGGCGGCGCGCAGGTTGGCGCCCGTCTGCTCGCTGAACAGTCCAACCGAGACCTGCCCGCTGCTCGCCAGGGCGGCGGCATCGCGAACGCCGGCACGCGCCAACCGCCTGAGGGCACGCGCACGGGCGTCGGGGTCACGCAAGTTGTCGACATAGACCCAGTACCCATCGGCGAGGTCGGCCTGCACCATGCGTTCGCGTGGACTGAAATTCCGGGCCCGCAGTGCCGTACTCACCACCGCGGCGGCGGCCGGATCGGCGAGCGGCCCAAGGGTGGAACAGCGCGCCGCCGTTGACGACAGCGTCGCAGTCGACGCCGCGGCAGCGGCCGGTGATGCCGTCGCGAACTGCAGCGGCGGCGCCGCAATTTGCGCAGCGCGGCCGGCGACCGGTTTGTCGATCCAGTAGGACCAGCCGAAGAACAGCAGGTTGGCCAACGCCAGCGTAAGGATCAGTGCGCGCACCAGGCTACTCTAACGCGAATCGAGTTTCGCGAGCAGGGCCAGGCCCTGCAGCACCAGATCGTCGGCGTGGACGTGCGCCACGGACAGAAGCGGCGCCACCTGCGCCGCGCCGCCGCCGGCGAGCAGCAAACGGGGTCGACCCCGCAACTCGCTGCGTGCCTCGCGCAGCGCGCGCTCGATCAGCGCGGCGCAGGCCATGGCGCTGCCCGAGAGTAGGCCCGCGCGGGTGCTGCGGCCAAAGCGCGCGACCGCGCGGCCGTTGATGCTCGCGCCCGCGCCCGCCCGCCGGCGGATGCCGGCCGTGTGGTTCAGGAGCGAATCCACCATCAGCGCTGGCCCCGGGACCAACAGGCCCCCGCGGTGCCGGCCCTGCGCGTCGAGCAGGTCGAGCGTCAGCGCCGTGCCGATATCGACGACGCACAGCGCGCGTCCCGGGTACAGCGCGCGTGCGCCCAGCATCGCCACCCAGCGATCCGCGCCCAGCCGCCAGGTCTGCAGGTAGCCGTTGCGCACGCCCGCCGCGCGGCGTGTGCTGCGGACGAACTGCGGCGCGCTCTTGCCCGCCGCGCGCACGGCGCGCCGGAGCGCGGTTTCGAGCGCAGCGCCCGCGACGCTGCAGACCAGCACGCGCTCGCAGCGCGAACGCAACACGGTTCGGGCTGCGGCGTTCACGCCGCGCACATTCCAGGCCAGCGCTCTGGTGGGCCCGAGCCGCCCGCCGCGGAGCGTGGCCCACTTGAGACGCGTGTTGCCCGCATCGATCAGCAATGTTTTCAAGGTTGCGCCCTCACCGAGACCTCGCCGGAATGGAACCGTCGCATCGCACCGCTGCCGTGCACGCACAGCGCGCCGTCGGCATCGATGCCGCGCGCGTGGCCCACGTACTCGCCACCCGGCAGCGTCACGGTCACGACGCGGCCGGCGAGCGCGTCGGCTGCAGCCCAGTCTGCCGCAAAAGCCTGCAGCCCGTGACGCTCGAATTCCAGCACGCCACGCACGATCTCATCGAGCAGCGCGGCCGCCAGAGCGTTGCGATCACAGGCCGCGACACCCAGGGCCGCCAGATCGACCGGAGCCGCACCCGCCGCGCGCACGCGGCTCGCCACCGCGGCGCCGAGCGCGCAGTTGATGCCAATGCCAATCACGACGTGGGCGGGGCCCGCACTCTGGGCACGCAGCTCGATGAGGATGCCGCCGAGCTTGCCCTCGAGGGCGAGCAGGTCATTCGGCCATTTGAGCCGCACCGGGAGCGGAGCGATAACCGCAAGCGCCCGCAGCGCGCAGACGCCGACGACGAGACTCAGCGCGGCGGCACCCTTGGGCAGCACGGTGAAAGTCCAGCCCAGCGACAGACACAGCGCACCGCCAGGGGGCGCGAACCACTGGCGGGCGCGGCGCCCGCGACCCGCGCTCTGGTATTCCGCCGCGAGAAAATCGAATTGCCCCGCGGGCAGTTCGCCGTGCGCGGCGTGTGCCTCGGGCGCCAGCAGCGCACTGTTCGTCGAGGCCAGCGACCAGGCCACCCGGCCGTGACGCAGCCGTTCGCGCAC
>JAYTXT010000093.1:0-6447 GCA_043742765.1 Gammaproteobacteria bacterium
CGGTGCCGAAATCATCAAGATCGAGCGGCCCGGAAGCGGTGATGACACGCGCGAGTGGGGGCCGCCCGATTTCGCAGCCGCGGGCTACTCGGCGTACTATGCCAGCACCAATCGCAACAAACGCTCGGTCACGATCGACATCGCACAGCCCGCCGGCCAGCAACTGATCGCCGCGCTGGCGCAGCGCTGCGACGTACTGGTCGAGAATTTCAAGGTGGGCGGCGCCGCGCGCTACGGGCTCGACTACGCGACGCTCGGCAAGCTCAATCCGCGGCTGATCTACTGCTCGATCACCGGCTTTGGTCAGACCGGCCCCTATGCGCCGCGCGCGGGGTACGACGCGATGATTCAGGGTATGAGCGGATTGATGAGCATCACCGGCAAGCCCGACGCCGAGGCTGGGAGCGGCCCGCAAAAAGTGGGCGTAGCCATGGTTGACCTGGCCACCGGACTCTACGCGGCGATCGCGATCCTCGCGGCGCTGGTGCAGCGCGGGCGCACCAATCTCGGGCAGCACATCGATCTGGCGCTGCTCGACGTCGCGGTGGCGATGCTCGCCAACCAGGGTCTGAATTATCTCGCCACCGGCGTCGCTCCGGAGCGGCTCGGCAACGCCCATCCCAACATCGTGCCCTACCAGGATTTTCCGACGCGGGACGGCTGGCTCATGCTGGCGATCGGGAACGACGGCCAGTTCGCGCAGTTCTGTCGTTGCGCAGGCCGTCCCGAGTGGTCGGCAGAGGAGCGCTTCGCCACCAATCAGCAGCGCCTCGCTCACCGCCGGGTGTTGGTGCCAATGATGGCGGAGCTCATGCAGACACGCGGCACGCGTGAGTGGCTCGAGGCGCTGGAAGCCGCCGGTGTTCCTTGCGGACCGATCAACAACATCGCCGCGGTGTTCGCCGACCCACAAGTCGTGGCGCGCGGTTTGCGCGTCGAGATCGCGTCGGGCGCCGCCGCCGGCAATTCGGGGGCGCCGGTGCCGGGCATCGCCAGCCCGCTGCGGCTTTCGGCGGCGCCGGTGAATTACCGTCTGCCGCCGCCCTCGCTCGGCGCCCATACGCGCGAGGTGTTGCGCGAGGTCCTTTCGCTCGGCGACGCGCAACTCGATGCGCTGGCGCAGCAGGGAATTATCTAGCCTCGGTTACTGCGCCAGCACGGCGGCCACCCGTTTGCGCAGCACAGGTAACAGCTCGCGTTCGAACCAGGGGTTTTGCTGCAACCAGCGATTGTTCCTGGGACTCGGGTGGGGCAGGGGAATGAGTTCCGGCCAATGCGTGCGCCAGGATTTCACCAACCCGGTGACTGATGTGGCCGCGGCGCCGAAGTGGTAGGCCTGCGCGTATTGCCCCAGCACCAGCGTGAGCCGGACCCGGCGCAGCTGCGCGAGGAGCGGCGCCCGCCAGGCCGGCGCGCACTCGGGGCGCGGCGGCAGGTCGCCCGCCGTGCCCGTGCCCGGGTAGCAAAAACCCATGGGCAGCAGCGCAATCCGCCGCGGGTCGTAGAACACCGCGCGCGTCAGCCCCAGCCACTGGCGCAGACGATTGCCGCTCGGGTCGTTGAATGGCACGCCCGTCTCATGGACCTTGCGGCCCGGCGCCTGCCCGGCAATCAGGATCGCCGCGTGCGGGTGCAGCTGCACGATCGGCCGTGGTCCGAGCGGCAGGTGGGCGCTGCACAGCGTGCAGGCGCGCACGCTCTTCAACAGTCCGGTGTAGCCTGATACGGGCGATCGCTTCGCAACGCTCACTGTTTCTCCCGATCGCACCCTGCGAGTCGCACCGCTGATGGCACGTTTCCTTTACGTCTCCTCGAGCACAAGCAACTAACTCGCCTAGCGGCTGCGGCCGACGCGTGGTGTTTTGCTACCCGTCGCGAGTCGCGGAGCCTGAATCAGTACCTCGGCGGCAATGCCGAGTTCAGCGTGCAGTCGCCGGATCATCCCGATCGAGAGCGTCCGCTTGCAATTAAGGACCTCGGAAACACGCGTACGTGTGCCAATCAAGGGTTCCAGGTCTTTGCGCGTCAGCCCCTGCTGTTCCATTCGGAAGCGGATGGCCTCGATGGGATCGGGCCTGTCAAGCGGCTCATGCTGCGCTTCATAAGCGTCGATCAGGGTGGCCAGTACATCGAGGCGATCACCGTCTGGCGTGCCGCTCTTGGCGCCCCACAGGCGCTTAACTTCCGCCATTGCGGTGCGATGATCGGCAGCGCTCCGAATGGGTTTGACATCAATCGCCATGCTCCACCTCCGTCACATTGATTTGATCGTAGTCCTGGTGAGTGCCCAGCCACTTGATCCACACAATGCCCTTCTCGTAGTCAATGGCCGCCACCAGTCGATAGGAGTTGCCCTTGATGTTAAACACCACCCGATCAGCTGACACAATGCTGGCGGTGGCATGCGACCCCTTGACGTCAGCGCTGCTACGCCACGGTGCGCTGCGCGCCTCGTGAAACCAGGCATCAAGGCCAGACCGCAACGCACCATGGTCTCTGTGGCCGCCGCGGGTCGCTACAAACTCGCGTAACCTGCGCCGGGCGATGATCCTCATGTCGCGACAGTACCATGTGCCCAAAATGGGAACAACACGCACGGATATTGCCAATTTGCCGGGCGGTTCAGGGGGTGGGCACCGGAGCCGGTCGGCAGCAGCATCCAGAGGGGAAGATCTCCCCGGCAAACGATAAACTCCTCGCAATGCGCAGCAATCCCGCCAAAACGACACAAGTTGAAAACGCTACAAAACAGGGCAGTGCTGTCGAGAAACGCAGCGCATTAATTGACCGCCGCCTCAGCGTCGCGCCGATGATGGACTGGACCGACCGGCATTGCCGGTATTTCCTGCGCGGCTTTTCACCGCGGACCCTGCTGTACACCGAGATGATCACGGCCGAGGCGTTGTTGCGCGGCGATGCAGCCGGGCTGCTGCGTCACTCGCCGGTAGAGCAGCCCGTGGCACTGCAGCTGGGAGGTAGTGCGCCCGAGCGCTTGGTGGCTGCGGCGCGCCTCGGCGAGCAGGCCGGTTACGTTGAGATCAACCTGAACTGTGGGTGTCCGAGCGAGCGGGTGCACTCGGGTGTATTCGGCGCCTGCCTGATGGCGGAACCCGTACGCGTGGCCGATTGCGTCGCGGCGATGCGCGCCGCCGTGGCGATCCCGGTCACGGTGAAGATGCGTATCGGCGTTATCGGCGGTGGCAACGGCGTGCCAGTGCGGGCACGCCTGGGCGTCTACGATGAGCAGGACTTTGCGCAGCTCGTGGCGTTCACCTCGACCGTGAGTGCGGCAGGCTGCGAGGTCTTTATCGTGCACGCGCGCCAGGCCGTGCTCGGCGGCCTGTCGCCGAAAGAAAACCGGGAAGTGCCGCCGCTCCGGCCCGCGGTGGTACAGCGCCTGATCGCACAATTTCCGCAGTTGCGGTTTGTGCTCAACGGCGGCCTGCGGACCGTGGCACAGGCGCTCGACGCGTTGCGGTGGTGTCACGGCGTGATGTTGGGGCGCGAGGCCTACCATCGGCCGTATGTGATCACCGAACTGCATCAGCAGGTCTTTGCCGATGGCTGGGAACGACCCGGCGAGCGTGAGCTGCTCGAGCGCATGGCCCGCTATGCCAGGCAGGAGGTGAGCGCTGGCGAGCCGCTGGCGTCGATCACTCGCCACATGTTTGGCCTGTATGCGGGGCAGAGCGGGGCGCGTGCCTATCGCCAGCGCCTCGCTGAAGGCGCGCGCCGACCCGAGGCGGCGGCCGATTTTTTCCTGTACTGATCATGGGCTTATCGTGTCCATGGCATGGTCAGGAGCCGCCGCTCGCGTATAATCCCGGCAAGGCCGCGGCTATCTTATGTAATCAGGCCCTGGGGCAGGCCGCTGCCGGCCACCGATGCCGGAACTGGAATCATGGTCAAGGATATCGAACTCGCCATTTTGTTCGCCGACGTCGTTGGCTCGACCCGGCTGTTCGAGACCCTGGGCGACCAGCGCGCGCGCGCCATGGTGGCGATCTGTATTGACGTCATGCGCACTGCCACCGAGCAGCACCATGGCACGGTGATCAAGACCATCGGCGATGAGGTCATGGCTACCTTTCCCAAGGCCGATGACGCCCTCAATGCAGCGGGCCAGATGCAGAAGCAGATCACCGCGCACGCCGAACTCAAGATGGACGGCCAGCCAGTGGCGATCCGCATTGGCTGCCATTTCGGTCCGGTGGTGATCGAAGCGCGCGATGTGTTCGGCGCCAGCGTGCACACCGCCAACCGCATGACCAGCCAGGCCAAGGCGGGGCAGATCATAACCACCTCGGCGACCGTGGAGCGGCTCTCGCCCGAGTGGCGCGCGTCGGTGCGGCAGATCGATATTGCCACGATCCGCGGCCAGGGCGTGGAAGTCGCGCTCTACGAAGTGCTCTGGCAGACCGAGGACGTGACCAGCATGCTGCCGGCGATTGCGCTCACGGCGCGCGACCAGCGACGTACCTTGCGCTTGCGCCTGAGTGTGGCCGACCGCGAGGTTATCATTGACCAGCTGCACCCGCAGGTGGCCATCGGCCGGGCTGACGAGAGTGACGTGATCGTGCGCGGCAACCTGATTTCGCGTCTCCATGCGCGCATCGAATTTCACCGCAATCGCTTCACGCTCACCGACCAGAGCACCAACGGCACCTTCGTGCAGATCGCCGGCCAGGAAGAAGCCTTTGTGCGGCGCGATACCATTCCCATCAAGGGCGAGGGCATGATTGGTCTGGGCAAGACGCCTGACAGCGAATCGCCGCAGACCTTGCGGTTCGTCTGCGAAGAAGCCTGATCGAGGGGCCGGTGCCCGCGGCACCGGCCCAATCAGCCCTCGAGCCGCCGCTCGACTTCGTCGAGTTCCGCGTACAGCGCCGCCGGCGTGCGCGCGCCGAACCCCTGCAGATAAGTGCGGATGTCGGCCACCTCGCGCCGCAGCGCGGGGGCCGGTACCGAGGTGAGGTTGGCCAGTACGGCCGGCTCGATGTTGAGCCCCGTGGTGTCCAGGTCCTGCGGCCGCGGCAGCAGCCCGATGGCGCTGTCTTGCGCGCCGCCGCGTCCGGCGCAGCGCTCGAGCATCCACTGGAGAACCCGCAGGTTCTCGCCGAACCCCGGCCAGAGAAATTTCCCCGCGGCATCCTGGCGGAACCAGTTGACGTGAAAGATGTGGGGC
This sequence comes from Gammaproteobacteria bacterium, assembly GCA_043742765.1. Taxonomy (GTDB): domain Bacteria; phylum Pseudomonadota; class Gammaproteobacteria; order Steroidobacterales; family Steroidobacteraceae; genus FEN-1191. The sequence goes on from JAYTXT010000093.1 coordinate 5,186, forward strand.
GCGTGCGTCAGGCGTGCGCCCATCTCCAGCCAGTGCGTGAAGTAATCGCCAAAGTCGTAGCCGGCGAAGGGCTTCATGGCCATCGGGTCGCGCCGCACGACGCCGACTTCGCCGGTGGCCGCGGCCGTGGTTTCCGAAGCGACCGAAGCGCCCACCAGTACCCCGTGCTGCCAGCTGCGCGCCTCGTATACCAGCGGCGCGAGTTCGCGCCGGCGGCCGCCGAATATGAGCGCCGAGATGGGCACGCCGTGCGGGTCTTCGGCTGCCTTGCTGTAGCTCGGGTTCTGTGTGGCCGCGACCGTGAATCGCGAATTGGGATGCGCGGCCGGGCCGTTGGCGCTGTCATAGGGCTGGCCGCGCCAGTCGATCACCGGCACGTGCTTCTTGCGGCCTTCCCACCAGGGCTCCTGGTCGGCCGTGAGCGCGACGTTGGTGAAGAGCGTGTCGTGGCTGATCATGTCGAAGGCGTTCTTGTTGGTCGCCCGGTTGGTGCCGGGAACGACACCGAAGTAGCCGGCCTCCGGGTTGATGGCCCACAGCCGGCCGTCTTTTCCCGGGTGCAGCCAGGCGATATCGTCACCGACCGTAAACACCTTCCAGCCCGGGAGCGATTCGGGCGGGATCAGCATCGCCAGGTTGGTCTTGCCACAGGCCGAGGGGAACGCCGCGGCAACGTAATGCGTTTCGCCCGCCGGATTGCGCAGCCCCACGATCAGCATGTGCTCGGCCAGCCACCCCTCGGTGCGCGCCTGAAAGCTCGCAATGCGCAGCGCGTGGCATTTCTTGCCCAGCAGCGCGTTGCCGCCGTAGCCCGAACCGAAGCTCTCGATCGCCAGCTCCTCCGGGTAGTGCATGATGAAGCGGCGCGCCGGATCGAGCTCGCCCGTCGAATGGAGGCCGCGCACGAAACTGCCGTCGACGGCGATGCGCTCGAGGGCCGCGCGGCCCATGCGCGTCATCAGGCCCATGTTGAGCACGACGTAGGCGCTATCGGTGATCTCGACACCGCAGCGGGCGTAGGGCGAGTCGATCGGCCCCATGCAGTAGGGCACGACGTAGAGCGTGCGGCCGCGCATGCATCCCTTGAAGAGCTCGCGCATGCGCGCGCGGGCGTCGGCCGGCGCCAGCCAGTTGTTGTTCGGGCCCGCGTCCTCCCTGGAGCGCGTGCAGACGAAGGTCAGGTGCTCGACGCGCGCGACATCCGATGGATCGGAGCGGTAGAGATAGCAGCGCGGGAAGCTCTGCGGATTCAGCGGCAGTAG
>JAYTXT010000094.1:0-1936 GCA_043742765.1 Gammaproteobacteria bacterium
CTAGCAGAGGCCATCGCCTACCCCACACTGTGACCTGGCTAACACCAGCCGCTGCTCGTGCCTGCGACACTGCGACGATGAATGAGCCAGGGCCGGAACTCCAGGTTAACTCCGACAACTACCGGATCGTCACCGCGGACGCCCTGCTGTGCGCCCAGCTGCACAGCTCGCTGGTCGTGTGCCTGTACGACGCGGTCGAGGAGCACGGCGCGCTGCTGCACCTGCGGCTCGCGGCTCCTGGGCACTCGCGCGACCCGAACCTCACCGACAACACGCTCTCGAGTGACCTCGCCCTGCTCGATCGCGCGCTGCGCGAACTCGCCGCTGCAAGCCCGCGCTCGCGGCACTGGCAGGCGAAGCTGGTGGCGCAGGCCGAAGACCAGGCTGCCGCGCGGGTGCGTTGCGAAGGGCTGCAGGCCTTCATCGGCGCCTTCCTGCAGGATGCGGGCGTTAAGGTAGTGAGTTCGACGGCCCACATCGAACCGACGGTGCGCGTGCGCTTTCGCCCGGCGATGGGCCAGGTGCGCACGCTGACCGACGGCCAGTCAGCCGAAGGGTAAAGCCTCCTGCCTGATTGCGCCTTCAATGCGCAGCAGCCGGAACTTGGTGTCGACGCCGCCGCGCGCGGAAAACCCGCCCGCGCCACCATGGGCGGCCAGCACGCGGTGGCAGGGCACGATCAGCGGGAAAGGGTTGCGCGCCATCGCCTGCCCAACCGCGCGCGCCGCGCCTGGTTCACCGACGCGCGCAGCGAGTTCACCGTAGCTGAGCGTCTCGCCGGCCGGAATGGCGCGCGTCAGCTCATAAACACGGCGGCAGAAGGCGCTGTGCTGCGACAGATCCAGCGGAATGTCCGCGAGCTGGTCCGTCCCGCTGCGCAGCAAACACAGGATGGCGTCTATCGCCCGCTGCACGGCGAGTGGCGGGGCGCGCCGGATCGCCCCCGGAAGACGCCTGCAGATGCGCCTTGCGGTCGCCGCCGCGCTCCCTTCCGGAAGCTGCACTGCCACCAGGCCGGCCGAATTCCATGCCAGCGCGCAGTGCCCGATCGGCGTCTTGAAAACGGTATAGGCGGCGTGTTCCATGCTCGCTCCCGATGATACTCCCGTCGCAGGCGTGTTGCTGTCAGCGGGCGCGCCACAAGTACACCAGGGCGACCGCGATTCCCAACAGGACCACGGCGCGGCGCAGCAGGAGCGGTGACATGCGGCCCGCGAGCCGGCCGCCCCAGGCGCCGCCGAACGCGGCGCCCACGGCGAGCACCGTGACCACGCTCCAGTTCACCGGCGCGGCGTTCGCGAGCCAAAGCGCAGCGGCCGAATTGGCCGCGAGCGCCAGGGTTTGCTTGATCGCATTCAGGCGCGGCAGCGGATCGGCGTACGCGACACCGAGCGCCGCCAGCATGATGACGCTCATGCCGGCGCCAAAGTAACCGCCGTACGCCGCGCCCGCGGCAACCAGTGGCAACAGCCACACTGGCGTCGCGCGCGGCTGGTCCACCAGCCCGCCCGTGGCGTCGCGCGCGCTCCGCGCGACCAGCGCCGCCCTGACCCGCTCCTGAGCGCCGAGCAGCGCGCAGGCCAGCAGGATCAGCCAGGGCACGGCGCCCGAAAAAACACGCGTACCGGTCCGCAGCAGCAGCAGCGCGCCGCACAACCCGCCCGCCGCGGCCACCGCCAATAGCGGCCAGAGTCGCGCGTACTGCCCGCGCAGGTCGCCTCGCTGCGCGAACGCCGCGCCGAGGTAACCGGGGCAGAGGGCGACCGTGCTGGTGATGTTGGCGGTCACGGGCGCAATGCCCATTGCCAGCAGCGCTGGAAAACTGATGAGCGTTCCGCCACCGGCGAGCGCGTTGACGGCGCCGGCGGCAAAACCGGCCAGCGCAATCAGCGGCAGCTGCGTGTATGGCATGGCGCGTCGATGGCGCGGTCAGCGC
>JAYTXT010000095.1:0-2245 GCA_043742765.1 Gammaproteobacteria bacterium
GGCGCGCGGCGGCGCACCTTGAGCACGCCCGGCAGCAGACCCTGCGCAGCGAAGCCGCGCTGCACGCACTCGCGCATGACCCGCCAGAGCTCCAGCAGGCCCTGCTTGATCTGGGCTTCACTCCGCCAGGTGCGCTCGCGCGTCATCATCAGCTCGTGAATCTCCAGCCCGTGCTTCGCCCCGAACTCCAGCAGCTCGGCCGCCGAGTTGAACTCATACGGCGCCGCCGCGCGCTGCGGCCCGTCGTTGGCCTGTGCGCCTTCCTTGACGATGAAACCGCCGCCGACGCTGTAGTACTCCTCGCAGGCCACCGTCACGCCTGCCGCGTCGCGTGCCGTGAAGCGCATGCCGTTGGAATGCCCAGGCAGCACCTTGTCGTGGTGGAACAGCAGGTGAAGCGGCTCATCAAAAACGATTTCCCGTTCGGCGCGCAGGCGAAGTTTTTTTGCGTTGCGGATGCGCTCCACGGTGGGCTCGGCCTGTGCGGAGTCAATCGTCTCGGGCCGCATGCCCTCGAGGCCCAGCAGGATCGCCCGGTCGGTGCAGTGGCCGCGCCCGGTCAACGCCAGCGATCCGAACAGCTCGGCCGTCACCGCGGTGGTCCGCGGCAGGAGGCCCTGCGTGGCCAGCGAGTCGACGAAGGCACGCGCCGCGTTCATCGGCCCCATGGTGTGCGAGCTCGACGGGCCGATGCCAATCTTGAAGATTTCGAATACGCTGAGATTCATACGGGTAACCGCCTGTCGCCGGCGCCACGTGGCGATGCTGACGCCCACTGAATTTCACCCGGGCGGGGGCAAGATGCAAGCCTATGCCTGCCGGGCCTGCGCTTATTGCCCCGGGGCGACCGTCATGGTCTCATTACCGTCATGAGGGTCTGGGCTGGCGCCAGCGGCTCGACATACCGCTCGACTTCCTGCTCGGCACGGCGGCCCGCCAGGCGGAGCGCTGGACTCAGGGATAGCTCAGCATCACCTGCAGCCACAGCTTGCGGGTGTCAGCGGCAAAACCGCTCGCGCTGTAGCGCGCGGCCTTGAGCAGCAGCTCGCAGTGGGGGTTGAACTTGTGTCCGACCGACGCATTCCATTCCGTCCCATAGCTGCGGCTCACGGCGTCGGCGCGAAAATCGTGCCAGGCCAGCTGCGCCTCCAGGCCGTGGGTCTTTGCGGTCGCGGCGACGTAGGTGTCACGAATGCCCTGCGGCGGCGTGGTCAGAAATTTGTCGGCCCAGCCCTGGAGTGCATGCAGGGTGGCGAGCGGCGTCTGAAAGCGGTGTTCTGAGCGCGTGGCATCGCCCCCCAACACCTCGACACCAGCGCGCAGTCCCCAGGTCGGGCGGGCCGCACCCAGCTCCAGCTGGTAGTAGCGCGCCGCGTAGCTCACCGCATTGTCGGCGTAGTCCTGCTGCCGTACATAGGACGCCGACCAGGGCATCGTCCAGCCGTTCCCTACCGCGTGAGTGCCCGTCCAGAGGAAGCCCAGGTTCTGGTGCGAGTTCGACGACGCGTTGCGCAGGTCGAACCAGTGGCCGAACAGGCTCAGCTTGCCGGCTGATTTCAGGTCCAGGGCCGCATGCAGGACGTGGCTGCGCGAACGCAGGTCGGGCGGCGGCGTGCCGGCATCCGGGCCGTATACCCGGTTCACGTTATCGATGTAGCTGTAGGTGAGCGTGGTCGAGGGCAGGCGGCGGATACGCCAGGTCAGGGCGTCGAAGGTCTGCTCGTTCTGGCGCCAGGCCGAACCGCCGATGAAGCGCTGGTTGTCGAGATTCAGCCGCTGGCGCCCGATGACCAGATCGTCCTTCGCAGTCGTGATCTTCAGGGCCGCCTGGTTCAGCTCGGTCGCCGGCGGATCGGCGATGATCGGCCGGTCGGTGCGCCCATTGCGCGTGCTGTTGAACGCCTCGGCGCCCAACACCCCGAGATGATCGACCTCGAGCAGCGCGCTCAGGTGATTCCAGACGCCGCTCTCGTATCCCAGCCGCGCCCGAAAGGTAGTCGCCGTGGCGTCGTTGGGCAGGGCCTTGTCGTCGACGGCTTCGACGCGCGTGCGCAAGCTCAGCGTTACCTTGCCGCCAGTCAGTGCGGCGGCGAGACCCGCGTCAGCCGCCTGCGCGGTTGCTCCGAGTCCCAGGGCGGACAGCGCCAATCCCGAAAGTCTATGTAGTCTCATATCAACACCTCAAGGTGCGGCCAGCGCCGTGTGCACGGCGTCGATAAATGACGGGTCAGGCGTACTGCTCAGG